>JABDNS010000093.1 GCA_013043705.1 Pseudomonadales bacterium | reverse complement strand
GTACTAGCCCGTACAGACTATGATAACCCCCAAGGCGGCCGATACAATTTGCCGTTGTCAAAATTGCTGAACAGGAAACTAGAAATGGGCAAAAGAGTAGCTGGAAAAGTAGCCATCGTGACCGGTGCGAGCCGGGGCGTGGGTCTGGCCGACGCCAAACTGTTGGTGCAGGAGGGCGCTCGCGTCATTATGACCGACGTCAATGAAGAGGCTGGCCTGGCAGCGGCCGAAGAGATCGGCGAGAACGCCCGGTTCGTAAAACAGGATGTTAGCAGCGAACAGGGCTGGAAGGATTTGATTGCAATGGTTGAAAAGGAATACGGCCAGCTGGATATTCTTGTGAATAACGCGGCAATCCTGCAGCACAATACGCTAGAAAATGAATCGCTAGAAGGTTTCAGGCGCGTGATGCAAATCAATGGTGAGAGCGTGTTTTTGGGTATGCAGGCGGCTATGCCGCTGCTTGAAAAAGATGGCGGTGGCGCCATCGTGAACATGGCCTCGGTAGCCGCGCAACGAGCAATGCCTCACTTTTATGCTTATGGTGCCAGCAAAGCTGCGGTACAAATTATGACGAAGATGACCGCGGTGGAGTGTCATGCAAATAAAAATAATGTGCGATGCAACTGTATTTTGCCGGATGGGATTGCTACACCTATGGTGATGGAGATGGCGGGCAAAATCGAAATGACTGGCGACAAAGGCGCGCAGGCTGCCTCTTATGCTTGTGCAGCCGAAGACGTGGCGAATACCGTGTTGTTCCTCGCCTCCGACGAATCCAAAACCATCAACGGTATTTCGCTGCCGATGGACAGGTCTTCCTCGGTAACGCCGCCCTACCTGTAGAGTGTCTTACAGGCAGCCAGGCAAACCAACGATAAAACACACGATAAAAAAATGTGGGGTAAGCGATGCTTTCCAAATTGGATGATTATCCTATCCACCAATATCCGCAGCCTATTGCGGAAACCGTATCCAGCGACCGCTTCACCTACGACCGCTACTGGTACAACGCCCACGCCAAAGACGGTTCGTTCTACTTTGGCGTGGCGCTGGGTCGATACCCGAATCTCGGCATTCTCGATTGCAGCCTTAGCCTGGTGATTGATGGCAGGCAGTATGCCTTTCACGGTTCGCGCCGCGCGCCGCTGGAACCCACCGATATGTCGGTGGGACCTTTCAGTTTGCAAATTCTAGAGCCCATGGGGCGGCATCGGGTAGTGATCGAGCCCAACGAAACCGGCATCGACTGCGACCTGGTGTTTACGCCGCGCACCGCCGCGATCCAGGAAAACCGCCAAACCATGCGCAACGAACGGCACGCGGTTGTAGACTTGTGCCGCTTGGACCAGTTTGGTACCTGGAGCGGCACCATTGGCTACGCTGGAAAAAAATTAACAGTGGAAGGCGATACAACCTTTGGTTTGAAAGACAAATCATGGGGCGTGCGGCCATCGGGCGAGGCCTATGCCGGCGGCGCACCATTGGCGGACTTCCAGCCCGCGCATTTTTACTGGATACCGATCCATTGGGAAGATGAATGCTCACTGGCCGGCTGGTTTGAAGATGCCGATGGCTACCAATGGCATAACGACCAGGCGTTCCTGCCAATTTACAACAAGCCCGAAAATATTCCCGGTGTTACCGACCCCGCTGCAAAAATCTGGAAGGGCACCGTCGAGCACCAGCTTGCCATGGAGCCTGGCACCCGGCGCACTGTGTCGGGCAATATCGTTATGCAGGATAGCCTGGGCGAGCGCCTTGAAATCAGTTTTGAGAAGCCATTACTGGTGCACCGCATGAAAGGCCTGGGCTATATGCACCCCAAGTGGGGCCATGGCAAATGGCACGGTGAACTGGCGATCGAAGGCGAGTCGTGGGATTGCGATGATCTGGATCCGTTGGCTATGGAAAACATACATATACAGCAGGTTGTGGTGGCGCGCCGTGGCGATAAAGTGGGTCACGGTGTTATCGAGCAAATGAACATTGGCGCGTACGCACCTTACGGGTTAAAAGACTGGTTCGATGGCGCGTAGCGTTAGTTTTAATTAAACAGTTAGCCTTTGAAATAATCACTGGAGCGCATGCTTGATGGCATTTATTGATACACGTATCGATGATAATTGCTTTGTGCTTACGTTACAGGGCGAGGGCAAGTTCAATCCCGATAGCCTGGCTGCATTTAACCAGTCGCTCGATGATTGCCTGGCCAATGAAGCGGTGCAGATGCTGGTGATAACCGGTGAGGGTAAAAATTTTTCCCAGGGCCTGGATCTTGAGTACTTGATGTCGGCTGACCCGAAGCAGGCGCTTGCTTTCGTGGATGAGTGTATGTTGCCGGTTGGCCGCTTGTTGGCTTTTCCCATTCCGGTAGTGGCCGCAGTAAACGGCCACGCGTTCGGGCTAGGCGCAATGATAACCCTGGCCAGCGATTACAAAACAATGCGACAGGATCGTGGCTTTTTTTGCCTGCCCGAAATTGATATGGGCACGCCGCTGGTCGAGCGAATGAATCGCCTGGTTATTGAAAAGCTCCCGGGTAATTTACTCAGGGACGTATTGCTCACCGGCAAGCGCTTCGGCGGCGTAGAGGCTTGCGAGGTGGGCATCGTTGATGCCGCCTGTGCCGAAGACCAGCTGCTGGCTACGGCCAGGCAGCTCGCCCAACCCATGCTGGGTAAAAATCGCGATGCCTTGGGCGCGTTAAAGCGCGGCGTGAATATCGATATTCTTTCGGTTATCGAGGCCGGCTAGCTGGCATTGCTGCTGCTTATTATTTTACAGCGCAGTTTTTATTGCAGTACTGGCTTACATGCCAGAAGTAAAACCACCATCCACCGGCAGCGTTTGCCCGGTAATCCAGCTCGCAGCGGGCGATGTTAAAAACAGCACGGCCGCGGCGATGTCTTCTGGCACACCGAGGCGTTTAATACCTTGCCTTGCGAAACTCTCCTCAGCCAATTCCGGCATTGCGTCTATAACACCCGAAGTAAGGTTGGTGCGCGTGAGGCCTGCCGCCACGGCGTTAGCGCGGATACCGCTCTCGCCCCAACTCTGTCCCAGTGTTTTGATCATGCCTACCAGGCCGGCTTTGGCCGGGCCATAACCGGGTGTCCAGCTAAAACCAAAATAGGAAGTCATCGACGCGATACCAATAACACTGGCACCGCCTTCGAATTCACTGGCCTCCAGCAACGGCTTGCAGGCAGTAGACAAATGGAAAGCGCTTTTCAGGTTTACGTCAAGCGACTGGTCAAAACCATCGTGGCCCCATTCATCGGGCTGTGAGCCGCCGGCGTTGTTTACCAAAATGTCCAGCGCGTTGAATTTTTTTGCCAGTGCAAGCAGTTCGTCACGTACGGCAACATCGACCTGGTGGTAATCGAGGCCGCCCATGTCGTGTTCATATTCGCCGGCATTGGCTTTTCGACCGGTAATGGCAACGCTTGCTCCGGCGGCCTGGTAAGCCTTGGCGCAGGCCAGGCCGATGCCGTTTGAGCCACCGGTAACCAGTACGTTCGCGCCGCTGTAATCGAACTGTATCCCTTTCATATACGTTGTTTCTCTGTTGCCCGGCATAGTTGCCGAAGGGTGATGCATGATGACATCTTAATACAGTAGGCTTAAAATTCGAAACTCAGCTGCTATGCCTTTTGCGCTGCTGATATTGAGAGATAATAATTTTTCGGCCCTGGAGGCTGGCATGAGCGAGCAATTACAAAGTGCGATGAATCTTGGCCCGGTTAACCAGATTGGCTTCGTGGTGAAAGACCTGGCCAAAGCTATCGAACATTACACGCCCTTGTTTGGAGAGTTCAACAGCTTCGACGTATTCGATATGGAGTGGGAGTATCGCGGTTCACCTGACGTTAGTTCAATAAAAATTGCCATTGCCAATAGCGGTGATGTAGAAATCGAGTTAATCGAATGGGTGTCGGGCAAAACGCCGCATAAAGATTTTCTCGATGCGGGCCACGAAGGTTTGCAACACCTGCGATTTCTTGTCGATAACCTTGAAGAAAAAGTTAAACAGGCTGAGGGGTTAGGCTACCAGTCGGTCTGGTACAAACGATTTGGCGTAGGGCTTGCGGCAGCCTATCTACAGCGCGAAGGCGACCCGCTGTATATCGAATTGTTCGAAAATAAAACCTAGGCGGGAGGTTTCCAAGCCAACATTGTGCAAGACGCCATTCACATCGATGACCTTGCCTCGCCGGTTTACAGCGAGCTACAGCGCTCGATTCTTGATTACGGAAAAACGCTTGCGGTCAGCCTGGATGCTGGAGAAATTCTGCGAGAGGCCGAGGCAGCTGTTGCGCTGGATGATTTTGGGTCTATGGATTTCGTCCAGCGCCTGGAATTGTTATGCGATGAATGGCGTAACAATGCGTCGCTAAACAATTTGGGCAAAACCAGCCTGCGTAATAAACTTTCACTATACGCACGCAATCGCCTGCTTATCCAGGACCTGCTCAATCGCCATCCCGAAATTCACCAAGTTGAAATTCGCGCGCCGATCATCGTGGCGGGATTGCCACGCTCCGGCACGACTCACCTGCTCAACCTTATGGCCGCAGATAAGCGCCTGCGTTCGCTGCCGCTTTGGGAGTCGTATGAACCAGTGCCCACGCCTGCTGAGCGAGCGCTGGCAGGTGGTACTGAACCGCGCTACAAGCGCTGCCAGGATGCCTGGGACATGATGCAGCAAACGCTGCCGCACATGGCTGCGATGCACCCGATGAATCCCGAACATATTCATGAAGAACTGGAGTTGATGGGGCCCGATTTTGCCTCCTATAACTTCGAGTGGCTATGCCAGTGCCCGCGTTGGCGCGATCATTATTATGCCAGCAACCAGGCGCCGCACTACGAGTACATGAAAACAGTGCTCAAAATTCTCACCTGGCAAGACGGTGACGCCAGCGGCGCTAATACGCGCTGGGTGCTGAAGTGCCCGCAGCACCTGGAGCAGTTGCCGGTACTGCGCAAAGTGTTTCCCGATGCAACGCTGGCAATTACGCATAGAGACCCGGTATCGGTAATTCAATCTGCTGTCACCATGCTTGCGTATGGCCAGCGTATGTCCCACGCTACGGTTGATGTCGATGCAATTCTGCATTATTGGGTCGATCGCGTACAACACCTGCTACGCGCTTGCGTGCGCGATCGCCATTTGTTCAACAATGTGCAAAGCATCGATGTGTTATTCCACGAGTTTATGGCTGACGATGTTGTGATGGTAGAAAAGATATACGCCATTGCTGGCCTGGATATGACGCCTGCAGCTGAATCACAGCTGCGTAGTTTTATGGCGGCTAACGCGCGCGGTAAGCACGGGCGCATGGTATACGAGCTGGAGAGAAATTTCGGCGTCGCGCCCAGCGATCTGCGCAAGCGTTTCAACTTTTATTTCGATGCGTTTCCGGTCCAGGTGGAAGACTAGTGCTAGCAATACCATTAAGTGGTGCAAGCCCATGAGAAACCCCATTTACAAGAGCCGGCCGGTTGCGCCCAACCCCGCCCGCTACGGTGGCCAGCGCTACAACGATTTTATTGCGCTAAGCGAGGCATTCTCCAATTGCTATCGCATTGCAACGCCGGAAGGTTGCGTGCAAGTGAATGCAGGCATGGGCATGGAGGCGCCTGTCATTGATGCCAACTTAAGTGAATATTTTGCGCAGCCGGTGCATAGCCTTGTGCTTACGCAGGGGCATGTCGACCATGTGGGTGGTGTACAGTATTTTCGTGATCGCAACCCGGGTATGCGCGTTATTGCGGGTGACAAGAATGCCGAGCACCAGGCATACGATGCCCGCTTAAGCGCGTTTCGCGCCAAGCGTTCAGCGTTTGCTTTTGCCGACAAGTTTGCCGAAATATTTGCCTACTACAGCGAACGGGGGCTAACTGATTTTCCTGCGCAGGATGTGCCGACACCGGATTTGCTGGTCAGCGGGCGCGAGCTGTTCGAGCTCGGTGGTATAAAATTTGAGGTCATCGCGGTGGCAGGCGCCGAAACCAACGATTCGCTTATCCTTTGGCTGCCGCAACATAAAATTTGTTTTACCGGCAACCTGTTTGGCTGCCCGTTCGGTCATTTCCCCAACTTGGTAACCATTCGGGGGGATCGCTATCGCGACCCTTTGCTTGTAGCGCAAGCAGTAGATGCCGTGCGCGCACTAGCGCCTGAAGTCATTCTCTACGGGCATCATGGGCCGGTAGAGGGCGCCGCGCTAATACGTGAAGAGTTGGGCGCATTGCATGCCGCGATTCATTTCGTTCACGATGCCACCGTGGCAGGAATGAATGCGGGTAAAACCGTGTATGAGCTCATGTCCAGTATCACACTGCCTGCTGAGTTTGAAGTGGGGCAGGGTTATGGAAAAGTTTCATGGGGCGTGCGTGCTATATGGGAATATTACGCTGGCTGGTTTCATCATACGTCTACCACCGAGTTGTACGCGGTGCCGCGCGCAAGCGTTGCCGCAGATATTGTAGAGCTTGCTGGCGCGCAAGCATTAATCGAGCGTGCCAGCGCAAAGCTGGCGGAGGGCGACAGCGTGCAGGCGTTGCACCTGCTGGATATTGTGCGAGAGGCTGCGCAATCAACCAACGGCGTTCACGCTAAAAATGTTGAACAAGACCGGCTACAAAGCGAGTATCGCGCACTCGCCATGAAGGCGCACGAAGCATTGCTGGCAGACGCGAATAATTTTTGGCTGGGCGCCTGGCTGAAGAGCCAGATCAAGCAACTATCGAAAAACGACTGAGCGCAATCGCCAAGCCTTGCGCGGCGCAAACAAATTGAGAACCATCAGATAGCGCTAATTTTATTGCGATGGAGAAATAGCAATGGGAACTTACGTTTTAACCGGTAGTGCTTCGGGAATTGGCGCTTGTTTGAAATCGATGTTGGAAAAAGCGGGTCATACGCTGGTAACGGTCGACCTGAAAAATGCCGATATCATTGCTGATTTGGCTACCGCGGATGGTCGCCGAGCGGCCATTGCAGCAATACTGGCGCGCACTTCCGGCGCCATCGATGGCTTTGTGCCGCTGGCAGGCCTGGGCGGTGGGGTTGCGCAGGACGAACTGATTACGCGCCTGAATTATTTTGGCACGGTTGAGCTTGTTGAAGGCTTGCGCGATGCGCTGGCCAAAAACAACGGTCGCGTCGTGTTGCTATGTTCACACTCTGCCGCGATGGACTACCAGGATGATGAGTTTATCGACTGCCTGCTTAGCGGCGACGAAGATCGTGCCGTGGCGCGTGCAGCCGATGTTGCACCGGGCTCGCACTATATGATCGCCAAGCGCGCCCTGGCATTCTGGATGCGTCGCCACGCAATGGATTTTGCCCGCGCCGGCATTCGTATCAATGCGGTTGCACCTGGCCCGATCAATACACCGATGACCAAGCCGCTGTTCGAAAGCGATGATTACGCAGCGCTGATGCAGGCGATGATGGATATAACACCACAACAGCGTCCTGGCGAAGTGGAAGAAGTGGCGGGCTGTATTATGTTTTTACTCAGCGACACGGCCAGTTATGTGCACGGCGCAGTGCTGTTTATCGACGGCGGCTATGATGCGCACGCCAGGCAGGATCACGTTTAGTAATGCAGTTTATTGCAAATGTGTTCGCAACGGGTCGCGCCTGTTAACGCCTTTCTTTCAACGCCGGCGTAGCAGCGCCAGCAGGATCAAGGTCATAGCAATGATGCCTAGCGGTACGCCAAGCATGCCCGCCGCTGTGGTGATATTGTTTGCCAGCGAATCATTGAATTCGAATCCCGGCGCATTGGTAATGCCGCGCATGAACCCGAAAGTAGTGTTGCACCAGGCCATCAATACAAGACACAGCGCAACCAGCTTTTGCCTGGGTTCAGGTAGCGCAATAATTTTCCAGCACGCGGCAATCGCAAACAACAACAGTGCGTTGGTGAGTGGTTCCATATGCGCCAGCCGCCAGCCATCCATACTCCCTTCAACCTGGCCTACCGCAACAGCGCCGATCATAAAGCCGGCAATGAATGCAAAAAACATAAGCAGCACGCCATGCAGGCAAAGCAAGCGCGCAGGATTTGCGGGTAGATTTATCGTATCGCTGGCTGTCATCATCTCTGCCTTGTTCTCACGCGTTGTTACAGGATATTACGCGCTGATTTCGGAGATTGCAGGCGCCGGAGATTCCAGCGGCTGTGGTGGGTAATAGCGGGCCATGTCTACGCCCTGTTCATCATCGCGCAACCACTGTTGTATCCATTCGGGTGGCTCGATAGCGTTCGGGTCGTGATTGGGTAGCAGGGTATCAAGACAGTGCATAAGGAAGCTTAGCCGACCTCGCGTGCCCTTAAATATCGAGGCGGTCTTTACATGCGAAATACTGTTGTGGCTGGCGGGTACGTGCTCGAGCAACCCCTCGCGCACAATTTTCCCTACGTCGCTCCATAGATGCTTGATCATCGCGTATTCGCATTTCAGCCGGTAGCGATGGTCGTCAAATAGGTGGTCGTAAACCTTGATCGCCACGCTGCGATGTTCAAACTCCTCTATCAAGTGCCAAAGAATAAAAGAGGCAATGCGCTGGTCGGAGCCGCCAAATAGTACTTCCAGGTTGCGCACCATGTAGTTGGCCAGCGGTGCAAAAAGCAATTCCAGGTTGGCCATGTAGGCCATATGAAATTTCAGGTCTTTACTGGCAAGCAGATTTTCGTACGAGCGCCAAACTTGTTTGCGCGTTTCTTCCAGGCCGGGATATTTGCGAATCAATAGTGCTACATGGGCAAAGTGCTGTTTGGAATGCTGGCCCTCCTGGCGGCAAAACAACTCTGCTTCGGCAAGTAATGCTGGGTCCTTGATTAACTTTTTCGCATCTCGCATAGCAAGGATGAAATAGCGCTCGAAGGCGGGCGCAATAAACGACGTGCTGTTAACCATATTGCCACAGCCGGGATGCCCCGGGTTCCACTGGAAGGCGACGTCATCTTCGAATAAAAAATCGATGTTGCGAATTTTTAGCTGGCTCATGCCGGGCGCTTCATTTCCTGTGTTGGCAAGCATTTTTATAGCGGTCTATACGCCAAAGCCGCCATCTACCGGAATCAGCTGGCCGGTAGTGTAGGCTGCTTTGTTGGAGCCAAGAAACACGGCCATATGTGCCACTTCCTCGGGCTGGCCAAATCTTTTCAGCGGCAGGTTGCTGAGCACGGCGTCTGTCCACTTCTGGTCGAACACGCCTTCGTCACGCAGGCGCAGGAAGATGCCCGTCTCGATAACGCCAATCGCAATACTGTTAGCGCGAATACCATGCACACCTTCTTCCTTTGCAATGCCTTTAATAAGCTCTTCTATCGCTGCCTTTGGCGCAACCGAAAGAATATCCATTGCGGCGTAGCGCTGCAGCGCGGCGGAGCTAACATGTGTGTAGCTGCCACCGCCACCCTTGCGCAGGTAGGGCAGCGTACAGTGCACTACATTAAATACCCCCTCGGCGTCGGCGCGCAGCACGCGCTGCCATAGATCGGGGCTAAGGTCGCCAATGGATACTTGCGGGATGTCGAAGCCGGTGGCAAAGAACACACTGTGTAATCGACCGTGCTTGGCAAACAGCGCCTCGCAAGTTGACTCAATGCTACCGATTTCGCCCATAGTGAGTTGTGCAATTTCTGCGTGGCCACCTTCGCCATTAATATCGGCGGCCAGGCTTTCGGCACGCTGTTTATTCTTGTTATAGGTTAATACTACGTTAACGCCGCTTCGCGCCAATTCACGGCTGATGGCTTGGCCAGTACCGCCGCTGCCGCCTACAACCAGCGCCGCACCATCGGGGTATAAATTGCTTTGGTTTTTCATTTCGCTAAGCGTCCTGTGTGACCAGCCCGGGTGCGTTGCCAATTTCCATTAGTTCCAGGTTGCCCGCCTCGGCCGCCATAAAAAGATTCGACTGTATCGTGTAGCGCGTAACTTTAATCTTCCATGCGTCGCCTAGCTTGATGTACTCGTCGTCATAATAGCCGTGCATCATTTGCACCAGCTTTTTTTCGGTTTCGAGCAATTGAAAGCGCATGCGCCAGCGGGCGCTCGCACTATTAGGCGAGGTAATATCAATTTCCGGCGCGGTGCCCAAATGCATATCAATATGAGTGGGGTGGCAGGCCAGCGCTTCGAATGTGGCGATAAACTTATCTATATCGCGATACTCGCCTATAAAACCAAAATCAATCAGCATGTCGTCGGCGTGAAAACACTCTCGAATGGCTTGCGTGTCACGATTGTCGCAGGCGAACCAGTACCTGGCTTTGAGCTTTTTAATAGACTCGATATCTTCGAGCTGTTGTATGCGTTGTTCGAGTGATAGCTGGCTCATGCGTTTATTGCTTTATTTGATTGACCAACCATTTGACAGGCCGGTGGGCATCCCTGGCGGTAGGGCGAGAAGCGCCAAAATTATACTGTATTTTTTGCAAAAAAAAGCCGCAACAGCCGTTTAGGGCAAAGGCCAGGTTGCTTACAAATACCGCGTATCAAAGTACAATTGCGCCGCGGGCTAACCCTGCGTAATAGAATTGTCGCTAGATTCCATAAAACCCAAGAATATAGACCCAGCCATGAATTTTGATTTTTCAGACGACCAGAAACTCATACAGTCCGAGGCGCGCAAGCTGCTAAACGACAAGTGTCCGCCCGAGCTGGTGCGCAACATTATGGAAGATGAGCAGCAGCCCTACGCAGAGGCGCTTTGGAGACAGATTGGCGAGATGGGTTGGACGGCAACCGCAATTCCCGAAGCCTATGATGGCCTGGGTCTTGGTTACCTTGAGCTTTGTGTAATTGCCGAGGAGCTGGGTAGGGCGGCGGCGCCAGTGCCATTTTCTTCAACGGTTTACCTGTTTGCCGAGGCCATCAAGCTTTACGGCAGTGAAGCGCAGAAAAAAAACTGGTTGCCACGTGTCGCTAGCGGCGAATTAATCGGTTGCCTGGCTGCCGCGGAAGGCTTCGGTAATGGAGAGCAAGAGGTCGAGCAAGACGGCGCGCCCCCCGGGTTGCAGGCAAATGTTTCCAGTGGTCGCCTGTCTGGAACAAAGTTAGGCGTAGCCGACGGCGATGTTGCTAACGCTGCGGTAGTGCATGCAGTGGGGCCAGAGGGGGAAGGCTTGTATCTGGTGGACCTGGCGCAGTCGGGTGTGGCCCGCGAAGCGGTCAAGAGCCTGGACCTGGCGCGCTCTTATGCAAACCTTTCATTTGAATCTGCCGAGTGCGAGTTGCTGGGTGATGCTGGCACGGGCAAGCAGATGCTTGCGGATTTGCGTGATCGCGCCGCTGTGCTATTCGCATTCGAACAGGTAGGTGGCGCTGAGGCTGCGTTGGACATGGGGGTGCAGTACACCAACGAACGTTTCGCTTTTGGTCGGCCAGTTGCTTCGTTCCAGGCAATTAAACACAAGTTCGCCGATATGTTTGTTAGCAAAGAACTCGCGCGATCAAACGCCTATTATGGTGCCTGGGCGCTGTCCAGTGGCGCCAAAGAGCTACCGTTGGCGGCGGCCAGGGCGCGGGTAAGTGCTATTGCCGCCTACGATGAATGTAGCCGCGAGAATTTACAGGCGCACGGTGGCATGGGTTTTACCTGGGAATTCGATTGTCATCTTCATTACCGTCGCGCGCACTTGCTTGCGCTTGTGATTGGTTCCGGTTACCACTGGCGGCAGCTGCTTGCCACACGTTTGCTTGCAGCGGAGATTTAAGCGATGGATTTTAACGATACACCCGAACTAGCTAGCTTTCGTAACGAAATTCGCGAATGGCTTGCGGCGAATGCGCGCACTGAACTTCCCGAAGGCGTAAAGTACGGCGGTGAAGCGATCTATGCGGTAGCCAAAGAATGGTACAAAAAAACCGCCGAAGCCGGTTATGCCTGTCTCGATTGGCCCAAGGAATACGGTGGCGCGGGCCTGACCCCTTTACACAAAGTTGTGTGGGCGCAAGAAGTGGCCAACTATGCCGAGCCCGATAGTTATTTTGTAATTGGCATCGGCAACTGTGGCCCTGCGGTAACCCACTTTAGCGATGAAAAGTTAAAACAGCGTTTGTTGCCCAGGATGGCAAGCGCCGACGATGTTTGGTGCCAGTTGTTCAGTGAGCCCTCGGCGGGTTCAGACCTGGCCGGCTTGCGCACGCAGGCGGTGCAACAGGATGACGGCAGCTGGCGTATCAACGGCCAAAAAATATGGACCTCGGGCGCGAACCACAGTGACTACGGCGTAGTGCTTTGCCGCACCGATACCAGCGTGTCTAAATACAAAGGCCTGACCATGTTTATTCTCGACATGAAGCAGCCTGGCGTTACGGTGAAGCCAATTAAACAAATGGATGGCAACCAGCACTTTAACGAAGTGTTTTTTAGCGATGCAGAAATACCCGACGCATATCGGCTGGGCGAGGTAAACCAGGGTTGGGGTGCGGCGCTGTTGGTGCTAATGAACGAGCGCATGGCAATAACTGCGGTGGCACCGGATGGCTTTGACCGCTTTCTTGAATTTGTGAAAAGCGCAGAAATTGCCGGGCAGCTGTTACGCGATGATCCGCAAGTGCGCGATCGTCTTGCGCATTGGTATTCCCAACATGCGGGTGTCGACGCCTCGTATATGCGTATGCTCACGGCGGTGTCCAAAGGGGGCATGCCTGGCGCAGAGGGCGCGGTAGGTAAATTAATTGGCGGCAGGATGAACCAGGATATTGCGAATTTCACATTGAGTTTAATGGGCGAGGCGGGCGCTGTACACGACGCAGCAACGGCGATGGAGCAGGCTTACTTCCAGGATGCTGCACTTTTTTCACCGGGCATACGCCTGGCTGGCGGCACCGACGAAATTATGCGTAACATCATTGCCGAGCAAATCCTGGGGCTGCCGCAAGAGCCGCGTGCGGACAAAGGTGTGGCGTTCAAGGATATTCCAAGCGGTAACGGCTAGCGTCTTAGTGCTTCACTATTGCAGGCAGCGGGTGGATCCTTCGCTACCTATGTGAGTGTTTCAATCAGAGTTAACTACTTTATTTTGCCTGCAATAGCGCGCCGCCTCGTGGCATTTTTCTTTCGTAAAACAATGCCCTAAATAATAGTGCAAATGGACTAGTAGGGCTGTTTGCTGAGCTGCTATCAGGCCGCCTTTATGCGCGATGCCGCCTAGGACGGGGTCGATCCTGTTACACTGGAAAGTGGGCATCGCCAAGAGGTAAATATGAAGCAGTCAAGAAAGCTTAAGCAGCAACAAGCTGTGCTGGACAAGGCCGAAACCTACGAACAGTGGCGTGCTGCCGCGAAAGACTACGACGATATGTCTGGCGCAACACTGTGGCGCCGTCGCGACCACACCCGTCTTTACGACTACATACAAATTCGCAAACGCCTGGAGAACCTGCGCAACCTGCGAACCAAAAAAGATGACCATGGCCTGTTGTTTGCGCTGAACGAAGGCGTGCACGGCAATATGGGTGGCATGGGAAATACCGATCTCTATACCCAATCGCTGCTTGGCACCAAACATCTTATTGAGGACTACTGCACAGAGATTGCCGATGCGGTTCGTCATCTTGCTGCGCTCGACCAGGATGTGATTTCCTTTGAAGAAAAATACGATTTTTTCCATAGGGCTAGCCTTTGCTTTGGGCGCTCGGCACTGATGCTTAGTGGTGGCGGTTCACTCGGCCACTTTCACCTCGGTGTTATTAAAGCGCTGATGGAGCATGACCTGGTGCCGCATGTTTTGTCCGGATCCAGTGCCGGCTCTATGGTGTCGGCAATCTATGGAACGCGATCCCGCGCCGAGATGGAAGACTATGTCGATGTCGACAGCCTGGTCGCCGAGTTCAGCGCGGAAGCTGGCGAACTCAAACGTATGCGGAAAGGCAGCGTAAACTATTCAACCGAAGAGGTAAGGGCGGCACTGGAGCGGCTGATCCCCAACCTGACATTCCAGGAAGCCTACGACCGCACGGGTTGTTATATAAATATTTCTGTTGCACCGGCCGAGTTACACCAGACTTCTCGTTTGTTGAATGCAATTACCGCCCCCAATGTGTTGGTACGCGATGCGGTATTGGCGTCTTGCGCAGTGCCGGGCGTTTTCCCGCCGGTGGCACTGCACGCCAAAGATGCTTCCGGCAAGGTACGCGACTACTTGCCCGGGCGGCGCTGGATAGACGGCTCATTGAGTGAAGATTTTCCAATCAAGCGTTTGTCGCGTCTTTACGGCGTTAATCACTACATAGGCAGTATGATTAACCCCATTCTGTATTTTTCTAATGAACACGAGCCCGGTGAGCGCCCCGATATGCGCGCGCGTTTTCGCCAATGGAATTTTCGTAATATATCCAGCTCTTTGCGCTACGCGAATAAGCTGGCACAAAAATATGGCGGTAATTCTCCGCGGCTAAAACTGTTTACCAATACGGCCACCGCGGTTTTTTCCCAGGATTACCGGGTTGATATAGCGGTGTATCCCAATTTCGAACAGTTCGAGTTGCGCAAGCTTATCCAGCCTATCGCGGGCGAAAAGCTGCTGGAAATTTTTCAACAGGGCGAGCGCGCGGCCTGGCGCCGAATGGGTATGATCGAGAACTGCACTAAAATTAGCAGGACGCTTGACGAGGTGTTACTTGCTACCGATAACCGTGCGGTTAAAGGTAGGCCGCACAGGCCAACATTGAATGGGCACCTGCTTCGAGCAGCGTCGAATGACGGTACTTAACAGTTAGGTATCAAACGCATTTAAAATGTTCTGTCGAGCGGAGCTAGCTGAGGCAAGCTTGTTTTAATCTTTTCTATCTACTGTGCGCACGATGTTATTGTCGCCTTCCAGCACGCCGGTGTGCACGTCATATTGTTTGTTCTGCAGCTCCCGGTAAATCAGCTCCACGTTGTCCGCAACTTCGGGGTAGGCAAAGTCGTCGATGGGAAATTCAGCATGCCTAAAAAGGCGCACTTCACTGGCTTCCTCGGTGGTGCAAAAATCCGGCTTGACTAGCGGCGCCCGGTAAACAATATAAATCTGGTTCATGGCCCGAAGGTTGCCGACCATATGCAACTGCATGCGCGAGCGGTCAATCTCGGCATGGGTTTCTTCATAAAGCTCTCTTGCCGCTGCAGTCTCCAGGTCTTCTCCTTCCTCAAGAAAGCCCGATGGTGCGCTCCAAAGCCCCTTGCAGGGTTCGGTATTGCGCCGAATCCACAGGATTTTATCTTCCCAGGTAGCGTAGCAAGAGACGAGCACCTTGGGATTTTGATAGTGAATAGTGTTGCAGGACGTGCAGCAGTATCGCTCCCGGTTATCTGGTGCGCAGATTTTTTTTATTACCTTGGCGCCGCATTCGCTGCAGAATTTCATGCCAGCCTTACCTTGTAATACTGTGGATGCTTACTCGACGACCGCGCCAGAAAACTGCACCGGCTCGCCCAACATGTCGCGATGGCTGGGTGGTTGTTTACCGTCGATATCTCTTATGCCCAACTCCACTGCCAGCTCCGCACCAATAATAGTTTGCCCGGATTTTTGCATCATGTTGCCGGAGTTGAACAGCGCGTCGATAACGCGTCCGGGAAATTCGGCGCTCTCGGCCATTTCTATAAAGCCGGCGTACTGATCGGGTGCTTCGGCCACAGCCACAGCGGTGCGCTCTGTTTTCAACATGCCCATCCAGAGTGATATCACTGCAACATTGTGGGGTTTTAAATCGTGCGCCATGTCCCAGGCCATTTTGTCTAGACCGGCCTTTTGCGCGCCGTAGGCAGGGCCATGCATGTAGCAGCGCGCGCCAAACGAGCCGGTGTTAACAATTAAACCGCGCTTTTGCGCAACCATAATCGCCGCCGCGTAATAACTGGCCACATAGGCGCTACGCAAGCCAACATCAAGAATATTGGCAAGCCCAATAGACTTGGTCCAGAAGCCACCCGGCTTAATCAAGTCATCGTGAATGTCGGCCACATTATTGACCAGGATATCCAGCTGCCCTTGCTCCTCTTGAATGCGCGCTAGCAGCGAGGCCACCTGGGCATCGTCGGCGTGATCGCAAACCACGGCAATCCCAAGCCCGCCACGCTGGCTAATTTCTTCTGCGGTAGCATGCACCGTGCCGGGCAGGGGCGCATCGCCCTCGTTTTCGGTGCGGCCCGTAACGTATACCGTATCGCCGCTTGCTCCCAGCGCCAATGCGATGCCTTTGCCTGCGCCTCTGCTCGCGCCGCTTACCAGTGCCACACGCTTACTGTTCGCATTAGCCATGACTACGCCAACCTGTTTATTCAAAGTCTGGAATATTGATATAACGCCCAGCGTGAAAGCCAAGCGGAATGCAATCCCTATGCGCGAACTGCTCAACGCGGCCAACCAGGATGTCGTGGTCACCGCCGGCATAACAGGACTCTAATGTGCACTCGAAGCGGGCGGCAAATTTTGGCAGCAACGGCACACCGCCGTGCCCGTTTTCGCAGTCCAGGCCCGCGAATCGGTCGCCGTCTTTGGCGGAAAATCGCTGTGAGGTAGATTCCTGGTCGGCCGACAGAACATGGATGGCAAAGTGCTTGGCCTGCATAAAGGCATCGTAAGCACTGGCCGTTTTAGCGATACTCCATAAAACCAGCATGGGGTCTAGCGAAACCGAACTAAAGCTGTTCGCTGTCATACCCACTCTATTGCCGCCACCATCGAGCGTCGTGATCACCGTAACGCCAGTGGGAAATTGCCCGAGCGCATTGCGAAACGCCCGCGGATCATTTTGCGTGTTGTACATAATTGACCTTTAACGATGCTGCATCTGCCGATATTAGCAGGGTAGCGCAAGCGTAGACGGGAATGTTATTAAAATGTAACAGGCGCAATGCAACAGCCTGGCTGTTTTTGTAGTGGATTATGCTCCCAAAGCACTTTTGCGCCAGCATCCCTCATATGGCCTATGCAGCCATTAAGCCTGGCCAGGGGGCTGCTAGGATAGCTCGAGCGGCTAGTGCGATAATCACAAGCCAAATGCAGTATCGGGCATAATTTGAGAACATGGCCGGGTACGCGTTTTGGCGAATCCAGAGACCCATTAGCAAGTAGTGAGATGCAAAATCATGAGTAAAGAAAGCGCCGCCGCAACAAGCAATAAGCCCTCAGTCGCAGTACTGGATGGCTGGTTTACGATGGACGAAGACAAACCGCATTTGCTGGGATCGCAATGCAATAGCTGCGGTACTTACTACTTTCCCAAACAGTCGAACTATTGCAAAAATCCGAGCTGCGATGGAGAGTCGTTTAACGAAGTGCCATTGAGCCGAACCGGCAAGGTCTGGTCGTTTACCAATGCCTGTTACCAGCCGCCAGAGCCTTACATAGCCGCCGATCCTTACCAGCCTTACGCCATTGCAGCGGTTGAGCTGGAAAAAGAAAAAATGGTTGTGCTAGGCCAGGTCATTACAGGTGTTGATGTTGATGCATTGCGCGCTGGCATGCAGATGGAGCTGGTGCTCGAGACGCTGTTTGAAGACGACGAGTCCAGGAAGCTAACCTGGAAATGGAAGCCGCTTGCCAGCCAGTAGATCTTTTTTTCAGCTTCGCTGTATACCCTGTTAGTCCAGGCTAATCCAGCGCCTTATCCGGATGCCAAGTTAGCCGGACACATAGAACACAGAGTTTGGAGACAAATTGATGTCGAATGAAATTGCGATTCTTGGGGCAGGTATGCACCCTTGGGGAAAATGGGGAAAAAACTTTACCGAGTACGGCGTAAAGGCAGCACGCGACGCGCTGGCCGACGCGGGGGTTGACTGGCGTGATGTAGGCTTTGTATCTGGCGCGGCCACTATGCGTTGCGGCTACCCGGGTTATGTGGCAGGCGCCACTTTCGCACAAGCGCTTGGCTGGCAAGGTGCGGAGGTTAACACCAGTTACGCAGCATGTGCATCGGGCTCGCAGGCCCTGGCAGCGGCGCGCGCGAAAATTCTCAGCGGTGCTTGTGACGTTGCGCTAGTGGTTGGTGCCGATACCACACCCAAAGGATTCCTCGCGCCGCAAAAAGGCGAGCGACCGGACGATCCCGACTGGGTGCGCTTTCGTTTGGGCATAACCAACCCTACTTACTTTGCTTTGTACGCGCGTCGGCGCATGGAAATCTACGGCGATACGCAAGATGATTTTGCACTGGTGAAGGTCAAGAATGCGGAGCACGGCTTCAGCAACCCTAATGCGCGATACAAGAAAAAATTTAGCGCCGAAGATGTGGCTGCCTCGGCGATGGTGGCCGACCCGTTGCGCTTGATGGATATCTGCGCAACCTCCGATGGCGGTGCTGCGTTGGTGGTATCCAGTGTTGGCTACGCGAAAAAAATCGGCCGCGGCGATGCGGTGAAAGTTGCCGCCATCTCAACGGTTACGCCAAGCTATGCATCGGGCATTATTGAAATGCCGGACCTGGCGACTGATTCGGCCGCCGTTGTGGAAGCGCAAAGCTTCCGCGCGGCATTACCGAAGAAGGCGTATGAAGAGGCGGGTGTCGCGCCTGGAGACGTGGATGTTGCGGAAGTGTATGACTTGTCTACTGCGCTGGAACTCGACTGGATGGAAGACTTGCAGTTGTGCGAGCGCGGTGAAGCGGCGCAGCTGGTGCGCGCCGGTCAAACGCGGGTAGGCGGGCGCTTGCCCATCAATCCGTCTGGCGGGTTGGCTTGTTTCGGCGAGGCGGTTCCAGCCCAGGCTTTATCCCAGGTTTGTGAGCTAACCTGGCAGCTGCGTGGTGAGGCAGGCGCGCGGCAGGTAGAAGGCGCCAAGGTTGGGATAACCGCCAACCAGGGCCTATTCGGCCACGGTTCGTCGGTTATCCTCAAGCGCTAGCGGTTTAACCCGCTAACGTGGTTTCAAAGAATAAACGGAATGACGGCTTTACGGTTTTTCGGGTAGTCGTCGAAATTTTTGTGAAACCACTTGTGCGTATAGATTGCGCGCGGAATCAGGTTGCCCATGGTCATGGCCAGCACGTAAACAGCGCCCAGGTTCCAGGTCATTATCGCGAAACCGGTAAAGGAAAGAATTTCACCAAAGTATTGCGGGCAAGTCAGGAAGCGGAAACCGCCACCGTACGGAATTTTGTAGCGGGGCTCATCGGGCGAAGGGTTTGGTGAGCGCAGGTTGCGCAGAATTGAGTCCGAATGCACATTCAGCGTAAAACCAAATACATAAATGATCAGCCCAATAATAAATCTTGGGTCGCTAAACCAGTCTATCGTGTACTGCGTGCCGTACTCTGAAATATAAGCCGCATTGAAATAGCCATGCAAGGCCAGCGTGATCCAGCCTGCAATAACCACATTGAACGCGAAAGAAGAAGTAGAGCCTGGCTGTACGCGCATGAGTAGTGGTGTAACCACGGCGCGGTTACTGTAGTGAAACATCCAGACGCACAGGAAGAACAAGGGCACCGGTTGCATGGCGTTTTTGCCCATGAAAAATACGATCGGAAAAACAACCAGCCCGGGAAACTCCATTAGCATCCAGCCCGCCTTGGAGCCAAGCTTCATGCCTTTGCCTTTCGCCCCAAACCGGCCGCCATACTGTGCGGTACCGCGAAAGCTACTAAGCAGCACCATTAACGCGTAGGCGAAGCCTATAAGCAGGAGCGTGTCATAGAGAGTATTGCCGGTATACCATTGCATTTTTTTAGCCTTTAGTTGTTGATATCTGGTTATCGAGATCTGGTTGTTGCTGCCAAGTTATCGTTGGTAGGTCACGCAGCAGGCTAGCGCCCGGCCCTGCATTTTACTGCGAACCGGAGGCGCTGCCGGTTTTCGAGCGGTAATTGGCGATGATTTTTTCATCCATGTGGACTAACGATATCGCCACGGTAAACGGGTGGCTCGCGGTAAGCTGGTATCAAATTTAAAACAGGAGTATGTCATGAGTTACGAGCATAAATGCAAGGCTGTAGAGCAATATATCCGGTCGATTAACGAAAATAACCTGCAGGGTATTGTCGAACTTTTCGCCGATGACGCTACGGTTGAGGATCCGGTAGGCACCGAAATTCGCAAAGGCAAGGTGGCAATTAGCGATTTCTATGAGCATGGCGCGGTCAATATGGGTCCCAAGCTTGCGTTAACGGGTCCTATCCGTGTAGCCGACAACGAGGCTGCGTTTCCATTTGAAGTAGTAGTTGATAGTGACGGCAACAGGATGAGCATTCAGGTCATCGATATTTTTCGATTTAATGCCGATGGCAAGGTCGAGAGTATGCGTGCCTATTGGGGACCTGAAAATATGGCTTAGGAAATAGTCGCCAGGCTTTTAAGGATTAAGCTAACCAGCATGGATTGCTGGTTGACGCCGGTTTTGGAGAAAATAGAGCGTAGTTGCGCACGCGCCGTGTTACGCGCAATACCCAGGTTGGATGCGCTTTGGTCGAGGCTGTAACCGGCGGCGAGGTTTTTCGCCAACGATGCCTCAGCACGCGTCAGGCTGTATAGTGATATCAGCATTTTGATATCAATCTCGTGTTTCTTTTCCGGGTCGCTAATAAACACCATAATCTGCGGGGTGTGGGCAGACTGCACCATAACATCGATCGCCATCGGTTTGATTAAAAGCTCGTAGTCGGCTTTGCCCGACGGGCGGCTAACCGCCAGCGCCCTGACTGGCGCCTGGTCCTGTTTGCGCTGGGCTTCTATAACTTCTTCAATATACTCGTTCAATAAATCGCGCGCCGCGTTGGCATGCAAATGGATGAAATCGTTGACGATGGCAATGCCGTCTTTTTCCTGCAACATTTCATTGGCCGCGATGTTGCAACTGATAACCTTGCCGCGCTCATCCAGCGTGATAGTGCCAATCGAGCGGCCGGAAATAGTTTTCGCAAACAGCTTGCGCTCTGAATCCATCTGGATAAGTTGAATGCCGTTGGAAACAGCGCGCTGGATATGTGAGCCCAACTCTTCAAAAAACTTTTTTTCCTGCTTGTTGAAATTCTCTGACTGCTTGGGTCGGCACAGGCGAACGGTGAATCGCTGGCCATTGGTGTTGCGCAGATCGATGCCCATCATGTGGTAAATATTGATCGGCGCCATGCACATTTTGTAAAGTGATGTTTGTTCAAGCGACGCGTACGGCGTGCATTGATCCAGCGTTTGTACCTCGCCCCAGGGAAGGTTGGTCATCAGGTTGGAGGTGTAGTACTGGTCGGTGTAGGGGTTGTCGTGCGAGTCGATGAAGGTTTTCTGCAGCGTTTCGCTGGCGATAAAAAGCAGGCCGCCATCGTCTCCCACCGGCTCGCGCAGCGTCATAGAGGCGAAATTGCATTCCATGATCTGCCTGAGCAACTCAAGAAAATTACTGTAGGGGTCTTCCTCTATATGACCGCCATACAAACTGCCCAGCAGTTCGCTGTATTCTGGAATTGTCAGGTCTTGCTTCATCGAAGGGCAATCAGGACTCTCATCAAGCTAATAATGAACTATAAAGCTTTTTTGCGAGAAAGCTCAATGGCAACATCTTCTATCAGGTCTTCCTGGCCGCCCACGGTTCTGCGGCGGGCCATCTCCAGCAGAATCTTGTGCGAGGGCACGCCATATTTTGCTTCAGCACGTTTTGCGAACAGCAGGAACGAGGAGTAGGCGCCGGCGTAGCCCAGCACCAGCGCATCGCGGCCAAGGCGTATCGGCTCATCCATAATCGGCACTACGGCGTCTTCGGCGGCGTCCATGAGTTTGAAAATGTCTACGCCGTGGTCGGCGCCCATGCGGTCTAGTACCGCCGCGAAAACTTCCAGTGGCGTGTTGCCGGCACCAGCGCCCAGGCCGGCCGCCGAACCATCGATGCGCACGGCGCCTGCCTCGAGTGCGGCGAGTGAATTGGCCACGCCCATAGCCATGTTGTGGTGGCCGTGAAAACCAATTTCAGTGTCGGCTTGCAATTTGCTGCGCAAAAGTTTTACCCGGGCTGTCACGTCATCTGGCAGCATATAGCCGGCAGAGTCTGTGCAATAAATACAGTTGGCGCCGTAGGATTCCATCAGCAGGGCTTGCTCTAGCAGCGCTTCGGGCTCGATCATGTGCGCCATCATTAGAAAGCCCACCGTATCGAGCTTCATGTCGCGGGCAAGGTTAATGTGCTGGCGTGAAACGTTTGCCTCGGTACAGTGCGTGGCGACGCGGATGGTGCTAACGCCGCAGTCAGCTGCCATGCGCAGGTGGTCGACGGTTCCGATTCCGGGTAGCAACAGGGCTGATATTTTCGCGTTCTTTACTACGCCTACGACAGCGCGCATATATTCTTCATCGCTGTGTGCAGGGAAGCCATAGTTAACCGAGGCGCCGCCAAGGCCATCACCATGTGTTACTTCAATTAGCGGGACACTGGCGTCGTCCAGCGCGGTTGCGATGTTGACCATCTCGTCGATTGAGAACTGGTGCTGCTTGGGGTGCATGCCATCGCGCAAACACATATCGTGCAGTGTAACTTTTTTGCCGGCAAGATTCATAACTAAGGCTCTTTAACTATTGTTGCTCGTGCAACACTATTGCTGATAATAAAATATTAAATGTGCTGTAAGGCTGCTCAGGCGCTGTTGCGCTGTTGGGCAATCATTTCACCGGTGCGCAGGGCGGCCGCGGTCATGATGTCGAGGTTGCCCGAGTACTTGGGCAGGAAGTCACCAAGGCCTTCCACCTGTACCGAAATTGTTACGCGCTTGCCATCGAAAATCGGTTCGTTCAACATCTGGTAGCCTGGTACGTACTTCTGCACTTCCGCAATCATATTGCGGAACGATTCAACAATGGCGTCGCGTTGTGGCTCGTCTTCGGTAAGGCAGTGCACCGTGTCGCGCATAATCAGTGGCGGCTCGGCGGGATTGATAATGATAATCGCTTTGCCTTTTTTGCTGCCGCCAACTTTTTCTATGGCCGATGAGGTGGTACGGGTAAATTCGTCGATATTGTCGCGCGTGCCCATACCCACCGAGGCCGATGCGACGGTTGCGACAATCTCTGCGTAATCCACGGCTTGTACGCGTGATACAGCTGCAACCAGCGGTATGGTTGCCTGGCCACCGCAGGTCACCATATTTACGTTATCGTCCACGCCGGCGCTGAGTAACTCGCCGAGGTTGACCGGCGGAATGCAGTAGGGGCCAATGGCTGCAGGTGTCAGGTCGATCATGGTGACGCCCTTGGCCGTGAGCTTATTCGAGTTATCCGCGTGCACGTAGGCAGAGGTGGCATCAAAGGCGAAGCGCACCTGGTCTTCTTCCACGTGCGGCACCAGCCCATCTACACCATCGGTAGACACTTTCAAACCCATTTCGCGTGCGCGCTGGATGCCGGGCGAGTCTTCTATGCCCACCATCCATACCGGCTCTATCCAGTCGCTGCGCATGGCCTTCATTAATAAATCGGTACCGATATTGCCCGGGCCGATGATCGCGGCGCGTTGTTTTTGCGTCATGGTTTTGTGTTCTCGATAATCGTTAATTGTCAATCGTAATTCAGGCAAAGCTGCATCGTACACTACAGCGCTCGATGCCTTCTCCAAACATTTCAAGTTCAATGCGGTCTCCCGCTGTTACCGGCTCCAGTGGCACCAGCGAGCCCGACAATATAAGCTCTCCGGCCAGGAAGGGAATGCCAAACTCACCCAGGGTATTGGCAAGCCAGGCCACTGCGGTGAGGGGGTTGCCCTGTACTGCGGCGCCCTTGCCGCTGCTAATGCGCTCACCGTTTTTTAGCACGTTGATTTCCAGCTGCGCAAGATCAACGCCTTTTGGATCGATTTCGGCATCGCCCAAAACAAATACGCCGCAAGAAGCATTGTCGGCAACGGTATCCTGGATTTTAATTTGCCAGTTATCAATGCGCGAGTCGACGATTTCAAAGCAGGGCATAATGCACTCGGTAGCTGCCAGCACATCGGCTTCTGTTACCCCGGGGCCTTGCAGGTCGGCTTTGAGGCGAAACGCAATCTCACCCTCGGCCCGCGGTTGTATCAAATTGCCCGTAACAGGAATTGCTGCGCCGTTGGCATAGGCCATCGCATCGGTGAGAAAGCCGAAGTCGGGCTGGAAAACACCAAGCATTTCCTGTACCGCGGCGGAGGTCACACCAATTTTCTTGCCCACCACTTTTTCGCCGTCGCGCTCTAGTCGGCAGTTAAGCATGGCACGCGATATGTGGTAGGCATCGTTAATTTCAATGCCCGGGTGCGTTTCGGTTAGCGGCGCCAGCGTTGCGCCGCTGCGCATAGATTGGTAGAGGCGTTCACCAAGTTCAGTGCTTGTTTTTGGGTCGAGTGCCACGTGGTTAGTCTCTTATTGCAGCCATAGCGCAGCTGGAGGTTGGTGCAGCTTGAATGCAGCTTACAGCGTCTGTCGCGCCGTAATGAAGCCGGCGCTAGTGCCGGGTTATAAAATCAATGCACTGGCGGTTAAAGTAGTCGGCGTGTTCCACCATGACCCAGTGCCCGGTTTCGGTAAGCATGTTGACGCGCGCATTGCTCGCGTTATTAATGCAAGTGTGCGCGCCGGACAGCGGGCAAAACTTGTCTTCACGACCCCACAATACAAGCAAGGGGCAGCTTAACTCCTGCAGTCGATTGGCCAGGTTCGGTACCTGCATGCTGGCTAGTACTTGCGGGTTTTGCTGCTGGAGAATTTCCCAGCGCTGCGCAACCAAATCGTCGGTCACGTGGCTGGCATCAAAAACCAGCAGCTTGAGTAATTCCTGAAGCACATCGCGAGTGAATTCGGGCGAGCCCATGGGGTATTTCACCATCGCCTGTATGCCCTCGGTTGCGAAATAAACTTCGCGCTCTTCCAGGCCGCCGGGCGCCATTAAAATTAGCTCGCTAACCTGCGCAGGGTGCTGCAAGGCAAAACCGATAGAAATAGCGCCGCCCAACGAATTGCCAACCAGCACGCATTGCTCGAGCCCCAGTTGATCAACCCATTCCTTGATATAGCCGACAAAAAAATCCAGCGTATAGGCCACATCTTCTGGCTTGCTGGTAAAACCATAACCGGGCAGGTCGGGAATCAGTACCCGATAGCCCGCGTTTTGCATTGCCTCAGCGTTAAACTGGAAGTTGCTCCAGCCGCTGGCCCCCGGGCCGCTGCCATGTACAAGCACTATATTGCCGCGCGCGGCGCCACTGGGCGCAAAGTCGAGGTAGTGGAGCTGCATGCCGTTGCTAAGTTCGGCAATTTCTCCTTTGGGCAGATTTGAACTCATATCACCAGCCTGAAAAGGTTGTGTTAAATAAAGAAGTCAGTGTTGTCCAGGCCCAGGCTGGTGGCGCCCAGGTTCCTGGCAAACGCGGCGGGGCTGTTGGCGACGTGCGCGCGACCCATGTGGATGTCCAGCCAAATCTGCTGTATCGGATGGCCATTAAATACCGAGCGGCCGCCAGCTACGTCGAACAGGGTG
Source organism: Pseudomonadales bacterium (assembly GCA_013043705.1). Lineage (GTDB taxonomy): Bacteria > Pseudomonadota > Gammaproteobacteria > Pseudomonadales > UBA7434 > UBA7434. The sequence goes on along the minus strand of JABDNS010000093.1, from coordinate 2,751 downwards.
TCGATGCCCTCAATGCATTTTTCGATAACAATACTGGCCTGGTAGCGATACAGGATGCGTTGATCGATAGTCGGCGCCCAGTTATTGGCCTGCATTTCGTCGAAGTTGGCGAACAGTACGGTTTCAAGTTCACTAATAATATTTTTAACTTTCGCTACGCGCTCTTGCGTTTCAATGTCGCCGACCAATTTGGTTGGGTCAGTGCTCGCCTCTGTACGCGATTGGATAAACAAACCGAGTGCTTTTTTCAATGCGCCAATCGCAGGCGTATTTACAACGCGAATAAAAGTTTGCGCCCAAGGCATGCTATACATCGGGTTAGACTGGTTGTTCAAGCATTTGAAACCGTCGTCACGGCGATGGGTGCGGTGAGTGGGTACGAACACCGGTTCGTCGATCACCACGTCATTCGAACCGGTGCCCTGCAAACCCATCACATGCCAGGTATCCTCGATGCGATAGTCGCTGCGCGGTACCAGGAAAGTCCTGTAGCCCTCACCGTGCACGATGCCGCCGAGCAGCGCCCAGCTACAATGCTCGGAACCTGAACTCCAGCCCCAGCGGCCACTGAGCATAAAGCCGTCGTCGCTAATCGCCACTTTTGCGCCAACAGGATTGTAGGAGCTGCTGACCAGCGTGTTGGGATCGTCGCCATAGACATCGCGCGCCGCCGCTTCATCCATTACCGCAAGCTGGAAAGCATGTACCGCGATAATGCCCGATATCCACGCGGTACTCATGTCGGCTTCTGCCAACGCTATCTGGTCGGCGAAGAATGCCTGCGGTGTGTGTTCGAGCCCGCCCCATTGCTTGGGTAGCATCATTCTATAAAAGCCGCAGTCCTTCAGTGCCTGCACGCTTTCTTTTGCGACCTGGCGCGTTTCGCAGTTAGCGTCGGCATTCGCCGCAACAATATCCAGAACTTCCTGATTTAACGTATGCATGATGCAAGCCTCTATAAGCTGAAGGTGCCTAAAAATTTATGGTTTCTAAAAATTTACTTTAACAGTTTGCACGTGCCTGGCCTGTTGAATCATCCCAGGCCAGCGTAAGCGCCGCGATAGAAGACCAGCGGTTTGGCGTTTTTAGCTTTATCGCTGCTGTCGAATTTGTGCACCCTGCCAACAATAATGACGTGGTCCCCGCCATCATACTTGTTTTCCACACTGCACTGGAAACAGGTGTTGTAGTCGTCAAATATTGGTACGCCATTTAGCCCTGGATGCCAGCTAATCTCGCCGAACTTATCGGCATTTTTTGTTGCGCATAAATTGGAGAGGCCAACTTGCGCGCTGTGTAATATATGCACCGCAAAATGCTCGGCTTTTTCAAACGCATCAAAACTTTGGGCGCTGCGAGCAATGCTCCAAAGAACTAACGGCGGATCAAGCGAAACCGACGCGAAGCTGTTTGCTGTGCATGCAACCGGCGTGCTTTCTGCATCGCCGTTTGCGTTTGCGTCAGACAGCGTCGTGACGATGGTTACCCCGGTAACGAACGCGCCCAGCGCGTTGCGAAATTCTTTTGTATCGATGTCTGTCATGGCTATGGCGTAACGGCTCGCTGGCAGGGTTGAATAGCTAATAGTCTCTCAAAAGCGAGCCACTCCAGCATCGCCCGTATGAAGTACCGGTTTAGCTTTGGCCCACGCTGAAATCGTGCCCCCAGAAGCTCGGTACGGTGCTCTCGAAAACACTGTATTCATCCCAGTTGTCGATAGATCTTCCTTCGGCGCCGTATTCGATGTCGAAGCCGCCTGGCGACTGCATATAGAAAGACACCATGTGATCGTTGGCATGTCGACCCAGCGTGGCAGAGAGTTTAATGTCATGCGCTATGCGCCTGTCCTCGCAGAGGCCAACCTCGTCAATACTCTCTACTTCAAACATTGTATGTACGCAGCCTGCCGGGTGATCCATTTCGAACAAGCCCAGGCTGTGATGGCGCGAGTTACAGTGCATAAACCAAAGCCTTTTGACCGGCTCATTCGGGTCGTCGCTAAAGCGGATGTTCATTAAGTCAGAGAGACCGAAACCAAGCGTGTCGCGAAAAAACCCAATCATGGCATCGAAGTTGGGTGCGGGTAAAACCACGTGGCCCATGCCTTGCTCGCCAGTAACGAAACCGCTCACACCCACCGGTGATACCAGGCGGCAGAAATCGGAAATGACGCCCCAATAAAGCTCGTGCCGGTTGCCATCGGGGTCGGCAAAGCGAAATAGCTTGTGTACACATCGCTCAGCGGCTTCAGCTGCGGAGGCCTCTTCAACGCCAACGCCAGCTTGCTGCAAGGTGTTTAAGGTGTCGGCAAGTTCCTGTTCGCTGTTGCATTCCCAGCCGCAAAAACCGAAGCGATCCTCGCCAGCGGGAACCACCACCACGCGAAACGGACGATCGTCCATTTTCAGGTAAAGGCTTTTATTGCCCTTGTCCAGCTTGCTGGTAACGTCTTGCATGCCAAGCACTTGCTGGCCGTAAGCCTGCCAGGCTTTGGTATCGCTGCAGTGAACTCCAATATAACCCAGGCTATTGATCGCCATTGATAACTCCTGATTTAAGTTAGATTTTTTAGCGCTACGCGTTCGAAATTGAAGCGTTATGCATTGCTCGTAATTCAGTTTTCAGCACTTTACCCGAGGCATTCATCGGCAGCGCTTCAACAAAACGCAGTAGCCGGGGCACTTTATAATTGGCCATGTTTTCACGGCACCAGCTGATAATATCGGTTTCAGTTGCGTTGCTCTGGTCTTT
>JABDNS010000091.1 GCA_013043705.1 Pseudomonadales bacterium | reverse complement strand
ACATTATAGCGTTTTAACGCTATAATGTTGTAACGTTATGGAGGTGATTTATGAGTGATTTATCCAAGCGCTCGACGGTGTATTTTGAACCAAAGATTCACCAGGCGCTTAAATTGCGTGCGGCTTCCTCACAGCTTTCTATTTCCGAGCTTGTCGATGAAGCAGTTCGCCTGCTTATGAAAGAAGACCAGGAGGATTTGGCGGCTTACAGGGATCGTGTGGGTGAAAAAGAAATAAGCTACGAAGCGCTGCTTAACGATCTTAAGAAGCATGGCAAAATATAAGCTGGTTTTTAAAAAATCGGTGGCCAAGGATCTTCGAAAAATCCCCAAACCGGATGTTCAGCGAATTCTAAAAAAAATTGCTGGTCTGGCGGAGGATCCCAGGGGGGAGGGTTGTTTAAAACTTTCGGGCCTTGAACTGTATCGTGTACGGCTGGGCGTGTATCGCATCATCTACGAAATTAGAGATAACGAACTGATCATTAGTGTTATTAAAATAAGCCACCGATCGGGTGTTTATAAGCGCGCGTGAGCTGCCAGCTGGCAAGTCTTTGCACCGCCAAAAGCATTTTTTCACCCCTCACCGCCATCTCGTCCGAGTCTATTCAGGCCCCTAATCACCCAGATGCTTTGCATGAAACCGCAGGTGATCGTCTATAAAACTGGATATGAAAAAATAGCTATGATCATAACCCTGCTGAATGCGCGAATCGATTTCTGTGCCCTGTGATTGGGCGGCAGCAATCAACGCTTCCGGCTTGAGCTGTTCTTCCAAAAAGTCATCGGCATCACCCTGGTCAACCAATATGGGAAGTGTAGATTTCGACGCTTTCAACAATTCGCAGGCATCGTAGTGCTTCCAGTTATCTGTGTTATTGCCAAGGTAGGCGCTAAAAGCCTTTTGCCCCCAGGGGCATCGCATTGGATTGGTGATCGGGCTAAACGCTGATATCGAGCAGTATTGTTGCTGGTTTTTCAGGCCTACAGTTAGCGCTCCGTGCCCACCCATGCTGTGCCCGGCGATCGATTTTTTGCCCGACACAGGGAAATTATTCTCGATGATGCCGGGAAGCTCTTTCACCACATAATCATACATTTGGTAGTGACGGGACCACGGCGCTTCGGTAGCGTTAACATAAAAGCCCGCGCCCTTGCCCAGATCGTATCCTTCATCGTCTGCTACGTCGTCCCCGCGAGGGCTGGTATCCGGGGCGACAATCGCAATACCCAACTCTGAAGCCATACGAAAAGCCCCGGCCTTCTGCATAAAGTTTTCGTCGGTGCAGGTAAGCCCGGAAAGCCAGTAAAGAACCGGTACCGGATTTGCGGATGTCGCGCTTTGTGGGAGGTAAATCGCAAGGCGCATATTGCAGTTAAGCGTGGCGGAGTCGTGGGAATATTGTTTGTGCCAGCCATCGAAAACTTTGTTTTGACTGATATTCGTAATCATCGTCTACTGCCTTGTGAATAAAATTGTGCCGGCCATAAGCCGCGGCGTCTGGCGATTGCTTCCTTCCGCTTACTTATTCATGTGGACAACCGACCGGATACTCTTGCCTTCGTGCATCAGGTCAAAAGCGGTGTTTACCTCATCCAGCCCCATGGTGTGCGTAATAAACTCCTGTAGGCCAAACTCGCCAGCCATGTAACGCTCGACGATACCGGGCAACTCGGTACGGCCTTTTACACCGCCAAATGCGGTGCCACGCCAAACGCGCCCTGTTACCAGTTGGAAGGGGCGGGTAGAGATTTCCTGGCCGGCTCCGGCGACGCCAATGATCACCGACTCGCCCCAGCCTTTGTGGCAGCACTCCAGCGCCTGGCGCATAACATTGACGTTGCCAATACATTCGAACGAATACTCGACCCCACCATCGGTCATCTCTACGATGACTTCCTGTATAGGCTTGTCGAATTTTTGCGGGTTAATCACATCAGTTGCGCCCAGCTGTTTGGCCAGGTCAAATTTGCTTTCGTTAATATCGATACCAATGATTCGGTCAGCGCCTGCCATGCGTGCGCCGATGATGGCTGAAAGACCAATGCCGCCCAAGCCGAACACAGCGACGTTATCGCCTTTCGCAACCTTGGCAGTATTCAAAACCGCACCCATTCCGGTGGTGACGCCGCAGCCGAGCAGGCAGACTTCTTCAAGTGGCGCGGCTTTGTTTACTTTCGCCAGTGAAATTTCGGGAAGCACCGTGTACTCGGAGAATGTTGAACAGCCCATATAGTGATAGATAGGCTCGCCGTCTTTGGAGAAGCGGGTCGTGCCATCGGGCATCAGGCCCTTGCCTTGCGTTTCTCTTACCGCTTGGCATAAATTTGTTTTTCCCGATTTGCAGAATTTGCACTCGCCACATTCCGCTGTGTACAGCGGTATCACATGGTCCCCGACTTCAACACTCGTCACACCTTCTCCGAGCATTTCGACCACGCCGCCGCCCTCATGGCCAAGGATCGACGGGAAAACCCCTTCCGGGTCGTCACCCGACAGCGTGAATGCATCCGTATGGCAAACCCCGGTCGCCACAATGCGCACCAGTACCTCACCTTTTTTTGGAAGTTGAACATCAACTTCTTCCATTTTCAGTGGCTCGCCCGCGGCCCAGGCCACGGCTGCTTTTGACTTGATGGACGTTTGCCCTGCTTTAAGATTTAGTGCCATTCGGGTTGCCTTTGCTTCGGTTTTGTTGAACGGATAATCTGGACTTAACTAGTTTAAACGCTCTCGTTTGGTTGAAAACCCCGACCGTTCGGAATTTATTTGCACATATATGTAACTATTGGCTATGATCGCTTACAAGCTTGGCGGGAGGATAAATGTGGCAATACCCTGCTCGCAGTTATTGTGCCAGTGTGCGGGAAGCGTTTGAAAGTGCGCGCGATGATAGCATTCTGCAGTGACAAATTGGCCGGCCACAAGATTCCCCGCCAGCTCAACGTTATTGACGCGTTGTCCCTAAACCCCTCAAGTAAAATACACAACGAAGAATATCGCGAGCCGTACTGGAAGCATGTTGACTGCAGGACCGGTTAACATCTGGTGTGTTGGCTTTGTGTTTTAAGCATTGAATTTTTAGGCAGAGGTTGAAAATCAAATGAGTAACTCAGGCGAAGCCCGCGAAATTAGCCAGATGATCGCACGGGCGAAAGCCGCGCAAGCGCAAATAAAAGATTATTCTCAAGAGCAGGTTGATGAACTGATTAAAGCCATGGTCTGGTCCTGCGCGCAGCCGGGCGTGGCGGAGTCAATCGCCGAGCACACATTGGAAGAAACGCAACTTGGCGATTACGACGGCAAGTTCAAAAAGATCTCTGTCAAAACGCGCGCTGCGTTAATGGATATCATCGATGACAAGTCGGTGGGCGTTATCGAGGAAGACAAACAGCGTAACATTATCAAAATCGCTAAGCCGGTTGGTGTGATTGGTGCGCTGGCGCCGTCGACCAACCCTGAAGCAACGCCGGTAATCAAGGGCATCAATGCGGTGAAGGGGCGCAACGCGATCATCGTCGCGCCACACCCCAGGGCAAAGCTCACTAACAAACTGATTATCGACAAAATGCGCGCAGCCATTACCAAAATGGGCGCGCCCGCCGATCTAGTGCAGGGCATAGAAGTGCCTACGCTAGAAAAAACCGAAGAGCTTATGAAGCAGTGCGATATGGTGTTGGCAACTGGCGGGCCTGCCATGGTCAGGGCTGCCTATTCCAGCGGTACGCCCGCGCTGGGCGTTGGTGCCGGTAATGCGGTAATTACCGTGGATGACACTGCGGACCTCGATGATGCGGCCGAAAAGATCCGCATTTCAAAGACGCTGGATCTCGCGGCTTCCTGCTCGGCCGACAACTCGGTGCTTGCGTTCGAATCCATTTACGAAGCGTTGAAGGACAAATTGGTAGCGCAAGGCGGCTACGTGGTATCGCAGGAGCAGGCCGACAAGATCGCCGCGGTACTTTGGAAGGATGGCGCGCTGAATCCCAAGGCGGTGGTGCTAAGGCCCCAGGTGATTTGCGACATGGCCGGGTTTTCCATTCCCGATGATCGCCTGTTCCTGATCGTACCGGAAAAAGGCACCGGCCCGGACAACCCGTTCTCGGGTGAAAAACTCTCCGCGATTATGGCTTTTTACAAGGTTAACGACATCGACGATGCCATTGCACTGACCAACGAGATTCAGGAATACCAGGGCAAGGGCCACTCCTGCGGCATTTATTCTACTAGCGACGAAAACATCCTGAAGCTCGCCGAGCGTACCTTTACTTCGCGTGTTATGGTCAACCAACCACAGGCGCCCTCCAACAGCGGCAACTTGTGGAATGGCATGCGCCAGACATTTTCGCTGGGCTGCGGTACCTGGGGCGGCAATTCCACCAACGAGAATATCAACTGGCGGCACCTGGTGAATATCACATGGGTGTCGAAACCGCTGGCTAACCCCAAGAGCCTGCCGCCGGATGAAAAACTGTTCGGCTCCGTTATTGATAAACTTGCCTGAGCCCCTTGCTCAAGCACCGGCCAACCCGAAAAAAATATTTGATGGATTTTAATCTCTCAGAAGAACAACTTGCCTTCCAGTACGCGGCCCGCGACTTTGCCAGCGGCGAAATGGCGCCGCACGCGGCGCAGTGGGACGAAGACAAGATCTTCCCGGTGGAAACCCTGCGCGCAGCCGGCGCGTTGGGTTTTATGGGTATGTACTGCGACAGCAACAGCGGCGGCCTGGGGCTTTCGCGCATGGACGCATCGATCGTACTCGAGGAGCTTGCGGCTGCATGCAGTTCTACGGCGGCCTATATATCCATTCACAATATGTGTGCCTGGATGCTCACAAAGTGGGGCGCTGATTCGCTCAAGGCCGAATGGGCTGAACCCCTGACCAGCGGCAATAAGCTTGCGTCCTACTGCCTGACCGAGCCGGGCGCAGGTTCCGATGCAGGCAACCTGCGCACATCGGCCAAACGCGATGGCGACAGTTACATCATTGATGGTGCAAAAGCGTTCATCAGCGGCGCCGGTGCAACCGACCTGCTCGTGGTTATGGCGCGAACCGGCAGCGCTGAACAGGGAGCGGCGGGTATCAGTGCTTTTGCCATTCCTTCGAACACGCCTGGCGTGGCGTTTGGTAAAAACGAAGTCAAGATGGGCTGGAACAGCCAGCCGACCCGCGCGATTAGTTTTGACAGCGTGCGTATTCCACAGGGTTACCTGCTCGGCGAGGAAGGCGAGGGTTTTAAAATTGCGATGCAGGGGCTGGACGGCGGCCGCATCAATATTGCCAGCTGTTCAATTGGCGCGGCACAGGCGACCATCAACCACGCGCAAGCCTATATGCATGAGCGCGTGCAGTTTGGCAAACCGCTTGCCGAATTCCAGGCCCTGCAGTTCAAGCTGGCCGACATGGTTACCGAGTTGGTTGCGGCAAGGCAGATGGTCAGGCTGGCAGCGTTCAAGATCGACAGCAATGACCCCGAGAAAAGTACCTATTGTGCAATGGCCAAGCGCTTTGCCACCGATGTGGGCTTCGAAGTATGTAACCAGGCCATGCAGCTGCACGGTGGTTACGGCTACTTGCGCGAGTATCCCATCGAGCGATTTTTCCGCGATGTGCGCGTGCACCAAATTCTTGAAGGCACCAACGAAGTGATGCGCGTGATTACTTCAAGGCGCGTACTGGCCGAAGGTGGCACCGACGCGATTCGCTAGCGCAAAAGAAAGCGTACAAAGCGATTTAAGATGTAATCGATGCAATAGATTTAATCGACGCTATAGCTATAGATATAGCTATAGGTGTAACAAGAGAGAATTGATATGAGCGACGCACTCAAGCTGGAACGACAAGGTCATACCGCGGTACTGACTTTTAACAACCCGCCGGCGCACACCTGGACGCCAGAGAGTCTTTACGAACTCGCTGAAATTGTTGAGTCCTTAAATAGTGACAAGCAAAACTATTCGCTGGTGCTAAGCGGCGATGGTGAAAAATTCTTTTCTGCCGGCGCGGACCTGAAGCGTTTTAACCACGACGACAAAGGTAAGGCCTTCGAATTCGCCAATGCCTTTGGCCATGGTTTTGAAACGCTGGCCGACTACAACGGCGTTTCAATTGCCGCGATAAACGGCTATGCCATGGGCGGCGGGCTGGAAGTGGCGATGTCCTGCGATATTCGCATTGCCGAGCAACACGCGCAGATGGCGCTGCCGGAGGCAACCGTAGGCTTGCTGCCCTGCGGGCTTGGCAGCCAGCACCTGGCTTGGCTGGTGGGTGAGCAGTGGGCCAAGCGCATGATCCTGCTTGGCGAGCGTATAAAAGCAGACAAGGCGCTGGAAATTGGCCTGGTGTCCGAGGTAGTCGATTCGGGCAGTTCCGTAGAGAAAGCGCTGGCGCTATGCGCGAACGTTGAAAAACAAAGCCCCACATCGGTTCGCTTCTGCAAGCAGTTGATCATGGCCGCACGAAATAACCCGATCAACCAGAACTTCGCCAGCGAGCGCGAGCGTTTCGTGAAACTCTGGGATACGCAAGACCAGAAAGAGGGCGTCAGCGCTTTTGTCGAAAAGCGCGCTCCCGAGTGGAAAAACGCCTAGGTTTTTACTGCAGCGAGACAGGCGCAACCATGCAAACCCTGAAGCAAGACGTAAAGCGACAAGGCCACAAGGCCAAAAGATGAATGAAATGACAGACCCGGTTGTTATCTTTGAAGAGTTGCCCGCAGCCAATGGCATGAACGTTGGCAAGGCAGTGTTGAACGTGCCCAAAACACTCAACTCCCTGACCATCGATATGGTCGAGCTGTTGCTGGCAAAGCTCGAACAATGGCAGCGTGACGAAAAAATTTGCTGCGTGATTATCTCTGGCAGCGGCGACAAAGCTTTTTGTGCCGGTGGTGACGTGCAGGCACTGCACGCCAGTGCGGTAAAAACCCCCGGCGGCCCCTGCGTGGAAGCCGAGCAATTCTTCGCCCGCGAATACCGCATGAATCATGCGTTGCACACCTATAAAAAGCCGATCCTTGTCTGGGGCGATGGCATTGTGATGGGCGGCGGGCTGGGTATCCTTGCCGGCGGCAGCCACCGGGTGGTTACCGAAACCAGCCGCTTCGCGATGCCGGAAATCACCATCGCACTTTTTCCCGACGTGGGCGGCAGTTATTTCCTGAACCAGACGCCAGGAAAAAGTGGCCGCTTCCTGGCCCTCACGGGTGCATCGTTCAATGCCGCCGACGCGCTGTACCTCGGTGTCGCCAACC
>JABDNS010000087.1 GCA_013043705.1 Pseudomonadales bacterium | reverse complement strand
TCAACCATACGTGGTGCGCTCAGCCTGGAAAGTGCAAAGGCCGTTGTGGTGTTAAATCGAAAACTGTTTTCGAACTCTTTGTCCGTTGTCTCCAACGCCGCCTTGGGTCCAGACCCGCCTGCATTATTAACCAGGATATCAAGGCGCCCAAACTCCGCTATTGTTTTATCGATAAGATCAGCTCGTTGCAATTCGTCAAGCACATTACAAGAAACAACTAATGCCTTGCTGCCCCGCTTGCGTACCTGCTCGGCAGTTTCTTCCATCTGGCTTAAGGTTCGTGCGCAAATCACAATATCGGCCCCTGCATCAGCCAGCGCGATGGCAATAGCCGCACCAATACCCCTGCCCGAGCCAGTTACAATAGCGACTTTTCCATCCAATCGAAATCTATCTAAAATGCTGCTCATCAGGGCTCACCCACTTCATCAGTTCGAATAGCCTTGCATGCAAGAAAAGCCATCCGGTTAGCGCTAGTTAGTAGTAAAAAAGCCTATCATAAATTCGGTATCGCTTGTATTTGCTGAATGGCTCTCTATAAGCTGAGGGCTCTCTATAAGCTGAGGGCTCTCTATAAGCGCATGACTCTCTGTCAGCGCATGGCTGTGATTGATCCACAGGCGGGTATTCGCTACTCTGCTATGCAGACCAAACCGAACAACAATAAGTTCTTTTCCGGCCGGGTATTCTCGATGCGCTTTGACCATTTTTTTTATTCCTGTTCAGTGCCAGCCCTTTCATTATTGTTAGCTGCCTGCGATACACCAACACGGCGGCCGGTTGATTACAGCGGGCCAACTGCAGCGTGGGAGGATGTCGGCGGAGATAAAAGGCGCTCGCAATTTTCTCCGCTTACTCAAATCACTCCAGACAATGTTGCCGATCTTGAAGTGGCATGGATACATAACTCTGGCGACTTCGCCCGCGCCGGGGATGGATCAGGCAAGGTCACCGCTTTCGAAGCCTCGCCCATTGTGGTGAATGACAGCCTGTACTACTGCACGCCTTTCAACCGGATTTTTTCTTTGGACCCGGAAACTGGCGAGGAACGCTGGGTATTCGACGCCAAAATTGACTCCACAGGCGTGCAGTCGCATATCTGCCGCGGCGTAACCTTTTGGCAGGACCCTGAAGCACAAGAGGATGCAATCTGCAGCAAGCGCATTTATATGGCTACAGTTGATGCCCGTATTGTATCGGTGGATGCCAATACCGGCTTGGCTTGCAAGGCCTTTGGCCGAGGTGGCGAAATAGATTTGATGGTAGGCATGGAAGATTTTCGATTGTCCGGAACCTACCCTACGTCACCACCGTTGGCAGTTAACGACCTGTTAGTGACTGGTGCTTTGGTGAAAGATAATCAAAGCAGCATAATGGCGGGCGGCGTAGTGCGCGGATTCGATGCGCGCAGCGGTAAATTGCGCTGGGCATTCGATCCCGTGCCGCCGGGCATGAAGCCAGTGACCGCGAGTGATATAGCGAACGGCGCCAGTTACACCAGCTCTACACCGAATGCCTGGAGCCTGATTACTGCAGATGTTGAACGTGGCCATATCTATTTACCAATGGGCAATCCAGCCAACGATTACTATGCCGGTAAGATTCGCGGTGAGCTGGATTACTACGGCTCGTCACTGGTTACGCTTGATGCCGCCACCGGCAAAGTTCTATGGCATTTTCAGGCGGTACATCACGACTTATGGGATTACGACATCGCGGCGCATCCGGTGCCGTTTGTTCAACAAACCGTTGAAGGCCCGGTGCCTGGCGTTATGCTTGCGACCAAGATAGGGCATATTTTCCTGTTGCATGCGGAAACCGGTGAACCGCTATTCCCGGTTGAAGAACGCGCAGTTCCGCAGACAGATGTACCTGGCGAATGGACCTCGCCTACACAACCATTTCCAACCAAACCCGCACCGCTGATGCCGGATTTAAGCGAAGAAGATATTTGGGGCGTAACTTTTTGGGATAAAGGAAAGTGCAAAAAATTATTCGGTAGCCTGCGCTATGAAGGCGTATTTACGCCGCCATCTTTGCAGGGCAGTTTGCAATACCCTAGCTTTGTTGGCGGCATTAACTGGGCGGGTGTCTCTATCAACCAGGATACCAACGTTGCCGTAGCAGGTTACCACCGCTTCCCTTTTATATTAAAACTGGAACAACTAAAAGAAGGGCAAGCGCACCCCTACCCCCAACATGGCGCGCCTTACGCGATGACCACATCTTTATTTGGCTCTCCGCTGGGCGCTCCCTGTATTAAACCGCCGTGGAGCTACTTATCGGCCATAGACCTCAACACCGGTGAGCATTTGTGGAAACAATCCTTCGGCACATTAAACAACCTGGCACCTATGGGCAGCCTGTTTAAATGGGGCGGTATGGTGTTGGGTGGCAATATGCAAACAGCTAGTGGCCTGGTTTTTATTGGCGCCACAATGGATGCAAATTTTCGCGCGTTCGATACAAGCTCTGGCCAGCAACTATGGGAAACTGATGTGCCATTTTCAGCCCACGCAATGCCAATGACTTATCGGCTGCGAAAAAATAGCAAGCAGTTTGTGGTTATCGCCGCTGGAGGCAAGGGCTTATTTGAAATGGTCGGATCAAAAACCGGCGACGCCCTGGTGGCATTTAGCTTGCCCGATAGCAACAACTAATAGGATAAACCGGCAGCGCTGGCTCAGCCATTTATCATGCAGCACCCAGTTTACTTTCTTACCACACTTACTTCCTTACCACATAGTCTGAATTTTTAAGGTCCCATGTTTTTTCACCAACACCCTCTTCGCGTAACTTGAACTTCTGCACTTTGTTGGTTGGGGTATAGGGTAGCTGGTCAACAAAATCGAGATAGCGCGGCACGAAATAGTGTGGCGCCTTATCGTTAATAAAACCGCACAACTCTTCAGCGCCACAGGTTTTCCCTTCTTTTAAGATAATGTTGAGTTTTAGCTCCTGCTCGCTTTCAACTTCCTTTGACGGTATACCAAAGGCAGCAACATCCGCTACCGCGGGGTGCGTGCGCACAATACCCTCTACCTCAAGCGTTGAAATATTGCGCCCCGCAAAACGTAGTGCATCCTTCTTGCGATCGGCATAAAAATAAACACCGGTTGCGGGGTCTTGCCGGGCTAAGTCACCGGTACGGTAATAATCGCCAAAGTAAGCGTCGGCAGTCGCTTCGGGGTTATCGAAATACCCATTGAAGATTACGTGGGGCTTCAATGGCTTGATACATATTTCACCCACCTCTCCGGTAGCTACCTCATTGCCATCGTCGTCAAGCAAATGTATGGCCGTATCGTTCACTGGAAATCCAAGCGCATAAACGGGCACATCATCGCGATTTTCCAACTGCGTTGTAACCAGCATGCATTCACTTTGACCCAGACCGGTGCGAATCAGTTGCACACCAAAGCGTTTTTCGAAGATAGGCCATTGGTTAGGCGCCAGCGGCACAATTTGCACAAGCCGCAATGGTGTATCGGCATCATTTTCGCGCTCGGGTGCGTTGAGCAGGAATGCGCCCATTGCACCTAGCAGAAACGTTTGCGTGGCACCAAAATGTTCAATTCGCTCCCAGAACGTTGTAACCGAAAATCGTGGTTCGATGATGCAAGGAATGCCCTCAATGAGAGCGCGATAGACTGAGGTAATCCAGGCAGCGGTGTGGTACAGCGGCAACACGCAGAAAATGCTATCGCCAGGCTGCGAGTTGTATTGTAGGCTGCAGCCCTCAACAATTGCGCGTATCCAGCAGTTATAGCTTTGCAACACGCCTTTGGATTTGCCGGTGGTTCCTGAAGTCCAGAGAATGGCGCTACTATCGCCATAGTGAAGTTGGGAATAATCCAACTCAACGGGCGGGTGGTCCAATAACTGTTGGTAGTCAACCGGGCTACTTAGTTGGCTGTCTTTCATATCGCCCACGAGCACAATTTTTTCAATGTCCAGCTGGCTTTCTATGCTGGCGATTCGATCTTGAAATTGATCATCGGTTATCAATACCTTGGAACGTGCCATCTGCAAGTTATCTAGCAACCACTGCCCTTTGTAGTCGCCATTGATCGGTGTCCACAGTGCACCCAGCTTATTGACTGCTAAAGCAAGTAAGACGATCTCCGGCCGATTACCCAAAAACAAAGAAACGATATCGCCTTTACCTACTCCAAGCCCCTTTAAACCAGCGGCCAGGCAATCAGTGATTGCGTCGGCCTGGGCAAAACTGACTCGGGCCTCATCGGTAAGCAAAAACGTAGCGTCGCCATTCTGTTCGGCCTGTTTCCTAAGGATAATGGGGAAGGTCCGGTCGGCAGTATTGGAGAGATCGAGTTTATTCATCGACAACCTCGGTACGCTTCATTCGGGAACAGTAATAATAAAATTGATCGGCCACGGAATCGCATGCTACCACGCAGCCCGAAGCCGGCAAATTAGCTTCTGGATAGACACCTTCTGGCGCTAGGATTTGGAGGTGAATTTAATTTGAACGGACTATGTAGCGATCGTAGAGCGGCCCGCTGAAAGCTTAAGCCGCAACAAGGCCCACCGCCGGCGCTGGCTTGGATGGGAAAGTGTGACGCAGGATGCGCCAGCAAACCTGGCCAAACTGCCTGGACAAGCTCGCGCAATTGTAATTCTGCCCATAGCGTTTGCATATCTGCTTTACTTCAACCGACATGGCCGCATAACGGCGTGCCGGTATGGTGGGGTATAGATGGTGCTCTATCTGGTGGCTAAGATTTCCCGACAGGATGTGAAACAACTTCCCACCGGAAAGGTTTGAAGACCCGCGCAACTGCCGTAAATACCAGTGTCCTTTTTCCTCGTCTTTTAATATCGATTTTGGGAACAGCTGGACGTCGGTAGTAAAGTGGCCGCAAAATATAATCATGAATGTCCATACATTGCGAATTAGGTTTGCGACGAGGTTGCCGGCGAATACCGCAAGGAATAATGGGCCGCTGAGCAGCGGGAACAATAAATAGTCTTTCAACAGTTGTCTGCGTACTTTTGATCCAATAGGTTTTAGCTCCGATTTCAACTGTGTCCAGCTCTTTCGTCCTTTAAATAGCTTGCCCAACTCCAGTTCCTGAATAGCCACGCCCCATTGAAACAACAAGCCCAGCAATGTAACCCAGAGAACTTGCCCAAGATAAAACGGCTTCCAACGTTGCTCCGGAAACAAACGCAACATGCCATAACCAACGTCGTCATCCATACCACGAATATTTGTATAGGTATGATGCTTGTAGTTGTGCCCGCGCCGCCAGCTGTCGCCAGTAGCCACAATATCCCACTCGTAAGTGCTGCCGTTTAACGACGGATCATTCATGAAATCATACTGGCCGTGCATAACATTGTGGCCCAACTCCATGTTTTCCAGTATTTTGGAAATACCAAGGAAAAGAGTACCCAACAACCAGGCAGGCGGAAAGAAACTAAGAAATAACAAGCCGCGCCCCAGAAACTCTGTGTAGTGCACTGCCTTGACGATTCTACGGATATAACGAGCATCGGCCTCGCCTACATCTTCCAGGTGGCGCTGCTTTAGTGCGTCCAGCTCCTCACCGAACGCTTTTATTTCGTTGCTAGAAAGTGCCCTGCTTTTAGGATGGTTCACATGCTTCTCCTTCACAAATCCAATTCAATGTCGCCGGCCGGCTGGTTTATGCACAGGCGAACTAGCTGGTGGGGCTCGCTGTCCAAAGCGCCATTCAAGCTATCCTGGGTAGCACCAGAAATCTTCAGGCAACTGCAGCTATTGCAAACACCCTGCCGGCAACCTGAAGCTGCCGCTACACCTTGCTGCTCTAACTGCTCGAGTAAACTGCCAGCGTTATTTACCTCGATTGTTCGCCCGGTCTTTTTAAGTTTTACGCGGCTGCGCGCAAAATTGCTATTAGCGCTAAGTTTTTTTGCTGGTTCAAATGATTCGGTTTTACAAGAAACGCCGCGGCCATCCATCAATTTTTGCGCGGTATGTATAAATTTTCGCGGACCACAAGCAAACGCCAGGTCCACTGGCTCGTGGCCTAGTACATCATTCAGCTGCTGCGCCGAAATTCTTCCAGCAAGTGGTGCTGATACATCACAAGCGCCAGTTGCTATTGGTACCCAGCGAAAGTTTTCGTTATGCCTATCCGACATCGCCTGTAATTCATCGCCGGCAATAAAACGCCCAGACTGTCGATCCCACTGCAACAGTGTTACGCGGAGGGGCCATTTCAGTGACTGCAGATGCCGAATGTGGCTTAGCAATGGCGTCAGTCCACTACCAGCGCCCAATAGTAAAAGGTGTTGCGGAGCCTTCTTGCTATAGAACATGTCGCCAAAAGCGGGCGCCAATTCCAGCAATGTGCCCGCACTCGCGTTATCGCATAGCCAATTGCTCATCAAGCCACCGCGCTCGCGCCGAACAATTATCGACAAGCGCTTCGGCTTGCCCGGCACCGGCAATAAGCTGTAGCTTCGGGTTATGCGCCGCCCCTTAATTTCCGCCGTGATATTGGCATGCTGGCCAGGTTCAAACCCGCGCCATTGGCTATTTGGCCGCAACTCAATCTCGTAGGTGTCACTGCACATTCGACGCGCGCCAACAACCCGGGCAACGCAGCGCTGCCAGCGCACTGAGCTGCCAAATTGCTGAGCCCAAAAATCGAATTGCGATGGTTGCAATAGCGGTGACAGCAGTGTTTTGGCGCTTTTTTCCAGTATGTTCATGATGTCTGCATGCTCGAAGTACGGGTTGCATTATTTGATTGCTTAGGCTTGAATATACACTTGTATTTACATATGTCAACACGATTGTATATACGAATGTGTTTACTTTTCAAACGGTCGCGGCTAATATTGGCGCATCCCACTGAAATAAAAGCACTTATGGCAAAGAAACTCACAGCTAGCGGGTTGGCAAAAACCGCTAAAACAAGTCGCAAACCGTCGATATCTTCCCAGGAGTTGATGGATGCCGCGGTGCGCCTGCTCGATTCACAGCGCAGCGTCTCTAGCCTGAGCTTGCGAGAAATTGCCCGCGAGGCAGGTATCGCACCGAATAGTTTTTATCGGCATTTCAGGGACGTTGATGATTTAGCAGTGGCCTTAATCGACCAGGCGGGCCGTAGCCTCAGGGGCATTATTCGCGAAGCGCGCAGTCGGCTCGACAGCGGCGAAGGCGGGGTAAGGGCTTCCGTTGAAGTTTTTATGGAGCAACTAGACAGCGAAGAGCAAACCTTGCAGATTTTGCTGCGGGAGATGTCTATTGGTTCGCCCGCCTTTCGCAAAGCCGTCGACCGCGAGCTGCAGTATTTTGAAGATGAATTGCGGGATGAGTTGGTACGAAGGGCTGAAGAAAATAAGGCGCCAATTTACAAGCCGCATCTTGCTGCAAAAGCAATAACGCGATTGGTGTTTACGCTGGGTGCCAGCGCAATGGAGCTAAGCGCCGAAGATCGTGAAACGTTAACCGATGACACCATTGACATGGTGCGAATGATTTTGACTGGCGCAACTGCGATGACGGAAATGTAACCGAAACCTACAGCCCACAGAGCTCTGCACTAGCTTGCCACAAGGCTTCGGCTTTTTTCATATCGCGCGCATGGGGTTTGAGCTTTTGCTGTTTGCAATCCATGTAGTAACCGCCCATACGCCCGTGCACCTCCGGGTCAGTAGCCAAATATATTCCGGTTTCAGCACCTTTCATACCAGAGCGTATAAAAGGCCTAAACAAACCCATGACGATTTTTCCCGTACGCGTATCCGAGGCTAGACCGGTACCCACAAAACCAGGATGAAAACAGTTTATGGCCATAGATTTTCGTGGAGCTCGTTCTGGCAATTTCTGGGCCAGCGACTGGGTAAACAAAATATTCGCAAGCTTTGAGTGCCCATATGCCTGCATGGGCTTAAACTTGCTCTGCCACTGTAAATCATCGACGTTCAATTCGTTTACAAATTTATAAGCCGCAGATGCGGTTAAAACTACCCTGGCCTCGCCCTCACCCTCGCACAGCTTTTCAAGCAACAAGTTGGTTAGCAGAAACGGCGCGAGGTGATTCACCGCAAACATCATCTCGAAACCATCGTGCGACAATTCACGCTTTCCGGTCGCAAGACCTGCATTGCTAAAAAGTAAATCCAATGGCTCGCCGAGCCCTATAAAATCATTTGCTATTTTGCGCACATCCTCGAGTTTTGCGAAATTTCCCATCAACCAGTGGATTTGCGCTGCCGGGCTACTAGACCGGATCTCTGCGTCAACCTCCTCTGCTTTGGCAGGGTTACGGGCGGTGAGGAACAAATTATAGCCAAGCTCGGCAAATTTCATTGCAGCGGCTTCGCCGATACCACTGGTAGCGCCAGTTAACAGAATGTTTTTCATAAAGTCAGTTTATCTTATCGGATCGGGATTGATTCATAACGATGGGTTCATCGCCAGAAATTCATCGGCCGCTTCATCGCTGAAAAAGAGGTAAGCATCCGCCGAACAATCGAATTTCAAATTTTCAGCGGCGGGCACCCAAGCAGCATCAGGTAGCGACTGCTGTCCGTCCCGCAAAGGATCTGCTGTACCTTCGATACTATAATAACAAGCTCGCCAGCGATTTTCTTCTCCTGCCACTGGCAACAGACCCCACATCTCGTACTGCTTACCTGGTAATTGCTCACCGTCGAAAAGCAAGTTAGACAAGACAATCACGCCTGAATCTATCGTATACCTGGCTTGCAAGTTCGTCCCATCGCATAGCTGGGATTGTAGTGACTGCTGGTCTTGATCAAAGGTGATTTTGGATGTCTGCCAACCGAGCTCGCAATCCAGCTCGGCATCCAAAACAGTAGATCGCAACCCCTCGCTGTCCAATAGAGATTCGTCAAAAGGCGTGAGTGCGGCGAACGACACAGACTCCAAATCTTGGAAAACCTGCGCTTCGATTTGAGGTTCGGCCTCACCGATCGCTAACAGGTTGTTCGGATTTTCACTGACATTAGAATCAGAGCCACCGCACGCTGCCAAAGCGCCTAGCGTTACAGCAAGCAACGGCAAGAACTGACGCCTGGGCCCGCTCTTTAGTTTGTCGAATGTTGTCGCAATTTTTGCATACATAAACCAACCTCTTTCTGCTTCATGTGTTGTTTCATCAAGCGCGACACTGATTCGCCGCACCACAAACTAATTGCAGCTGCTACTCATTGCTCTCCAGCCAAAATTTCCGTCACACTTACTGGCAGCAGGACCCTGTTGACGGTGTGGATTAGGCCATTGCTGGCTCGTAAGTCGCTCGCTGAGAACAGCAATTTCGGGTTGCGTACACCATCGTCCTCATCAACGAGGCTTCTACCTGATGGCTCTATCGCTGCGTCACTCAATAGCGTGGCTACATCTTCGCCGTCAACGATGTGGTTAAGTGTGCGCACCTCCGGGGAGACGTGATATAGCAGAACGTTGGTTAAAAGCGGGATGGGATCTCCACCGCCCAAGTCTGTCAATGCTACAACGATAAAATTGAACGCTTCTGCTTCATCAACCCCGTGGTACCCAAGTGCCCTGGCCAATCGAACAAACGCCAAGTCATTCGGTGCAAACACTGTGAGGTTTTGCAACGTAGCCAGCTCATCTTCCAGACCAGCGGCCAAAACAGCATTTAGCAACGCGTCATAGTCATGGTAGTTCCGGTCAAATGTTCCGCCACTTCGCGCTACGATGCTGGTTATCGTCTCGGCGTCTGCGGGGGTGTTATCCAGGTCGATTGGAATCAGTACTCGCGAGATAGTGTGGATGACGCCATTACTCGCCTTTATATTCGCATCTCTTAAAATAATTTTCGGGTTTCGAAGTTCTGGCTCGCTGTCGATCAACTGCCTGAACCTAGGCACAATACGGGTTGATGCGAGTGTATCGATGCTACTTAGCTGACGCAGCTCGCCGAAAAAAAGCGCCTCGTCTACTACGTGGTACGTGAGAATGGTTGTTAGTAGCGGAATCGGATCACCGCCGCCAAGCGCAGTCAGCGTTGATACAATCGCATCAAAGGCGCCTTCTTCGTCATAACCCTCATACCCAAGGTCCCTGGCGAGGCGAATGAAAGCCCTGTCATTTGGGGCAAAAACTGTTAAATCCTGAGAGTCATCGCCCAAAAAAGAGTCCAGGTCTGCGGCCAGTACCGCTGCCAACAAAATGTCGTAATCTCTTGAATTTTTATCGAACTTCGTTCCACTTTTTACAACGATCTCGGCAATCGATTGGCGATTCTCGTTACGCTCGACTTTTTTAGCAAATCGATCGAAGAAAGCGTTTAGCCAGCGGGAGTAGTCGTAGGCGCTGGCGGTATTGCTGACACCCAGAAGTAATAGCAATGAGAGCACCTGGGCGCCTATTTTGGCGACAAATGATTTTTTCATGATCAACCCCTTAGTGTTTTGGCGATTTTTTATGGTGTGTGACGAGACGTCTATACACTGAATTTCTACGCAGGCATTTTTGCAATGGATCACATATTTTGCGATTACACAGCCCTTTTTCTGCCAGACAACGAAACTACACTTACGACTAACCAACGGGCTGGATTTTTTTAGCTCGGCTTAACTCAAGCCCGCCGAAAATGCGAAGTGCTGCGTTGCCAGGTTCTGGCGAAGATGTTAAAAACAGCGCCTATCTGGCAGAATATCCAACTGCAGGGGCACATTGAGTAGACTATTTTTCCGCGCCCCAGCGAAGTTTAATGATTTGGGAAAAGAGGTATACATGTTTACTCTGCAGAGTTTGCCCTACCCCGAAGATGCACTAGCGCCAGCCATTAGTGCTGAAACGGTGCACTTTCATTACCACAAGCATCACCAGGGCTATGTGATCAAGCTTAACAAAGCGTTGGATTCGGGCGCGCACGACGAATATCGCGACGCTTCATTGGAGCATATCATCAAAAATGCGGATGGGAAGCTATACAACCTTGCCGCGCAGGTTTGGAACCACGATTTTTACTGGCAAGGTATAGACCCGAAAGGCGGCGGATCGCCTCCGCAAGCTGTTGCCGATATCCTGAATCAACATTTCGGCTCTGTAGATGCCTTTCTCGCTGAATTCAGCGACGCGGCAAGCAACGAGTTTGGTTCCGGTTGGGCATGGCTAATGCGCAAGACCGATGGCACGCTGGAAGTATGCAGCACCACAGATGCGGTTAACCCCCTGCATGATGGCAACACACCAATACTCACGCTTGATGTTTGGGAGCACGCGTACTACCTGGATTATCAGAATCGTCGCGCCGACTATATTAACGATTACATAAAACGCTTGTTGAACTGGCAGTTCGTTGAGCGAAATTTGGCGCGTTAAAAAAGATTTTTACCTTATTGTCTTAGCGGTTTGTTTACTTGCTGGTACCACTTGCTATATTTACTAAAGTAGATTCAAGTTTTGAGCACTGTATATATTCTAAACCCCTGCTCACAGGCAAACGCTATCAAAATATGCAAGGAATGAAAATGGACCTCACGACAGAACATCTTTCAAAAGTGGAGCTTCTCAAGCGCCTTGATCATGCGGCCCTGTTGAAACTCGCTGAAAAGGGAAAGTTAATTCCTGTATCTGAAGGCACCGTAATCATTGCCGAAGACAGCCAAGACAATATGTTCTATGCGATTTTGCAAGGTCGCGTGGATATACATATTTCCAGCCCCGGCTCGCTGCTGTTGGACAAGGCTGAAGGAAAAGTAGTTGCCACCCTGAAAGCAGGGGAAACCGTGGGAGAAATGGCCTTGGTTGGACAAAAGCGCAGAAGCGCTACTGCCAAAGCGAGAGAAGAAGTTTTACTGGCATGCTGGGATCCAGCAGAACTCGAAACACTTTTCGAGGAAGACTATGAATTAGGCTTTCGGGTACAGCAGCAATTGGCGCGCTCTTTTGGAGAGCGCCTCTCAAAAACCAATTTGATTGCTAGAAACTTCTGAGTCTACTTCTCTCTGGCATCCGCGCATAAATCTTTCAACATGCACTTCCGGCTCGCTCGACCACAAACAACTACTCGGCCGCTTTTTTACCACTTTGGTAGGTGCTGTAAACGTAGATGTCGATATCCAGGTCGCCCAGCTGGTTAAAAATGATGGGCTTGACCTCTGCCCAGTCAAGCCCACCTACGCCTGTAGCTAAACGCGGCAGCGCGATTGAAGAAAAGCCCTCTTTTCCAGCTATTTTTTTCAAAGCGCGAAGAGAACTGTTCACATTGCTGGTGGTCGCCTTGCCAGGCTTGGAGCCACGGTCGAGGCCGCCATCCTGCGTAATCAAGTTAACTATGCGCACCCCACCGGCGCCTCCCCACATCCAGGCATCACCGCCTTTTGGTGAATTAACGTGACACCAATGATGATAATCCTTGTGCATTGCGGGGTATTGCTCATGCAAACTGAGGGCGAGACCCTGGTTCATCGGGTCATTTGCGGCTACGCCATGCGCGATTACCTGAGCACCGCTTAATAAAATATCGCCTTCTACTTCTTTAATCATAATTTTCCTATTCAATGTAATTACACTTGTTAACTGGAATGCCAGCCTGCATAAAAATTATATATTTCCACTTTTTAGGCATTAACCTTTTTGTATCAATTTTTTTAACGCGTTGCTCAGTATATCATCAATAGACAAGCATTAATGTTTTCTAACGCGATCTCGCGCCTCGCCCCAATGCCGCTGCATCTCGAAATAAAGAAATGAAGCGGTCCAGGTTATAAGTACCAGGCCGGTGAGCGATTCAAAGCCGGTCAGGTACCTGATATTACCCGTTGCTTCAATGTCACCGAAACCCAGTGTTGTAAAAACTGTAGAAGAGAAATACACACAGTCTAATAATGTGCCGCCATCAAGATTACCTTGCAGCGTGCCCCAGCTTTCTGATTTATTCATCAGGAAATAGGCTACTGCAAATATCCATATTTCAACACTATGCGCAACAAGAGCCCCAAAAACACCAAATACAATTCTGTAACGGTAACGAAAATTCATCTTCGGGATATAAATGGTTATGCGATACAAAAACTCATAGTGAATAATTACCGAGAGCGCAACGACAAACACATTAACAAACAGGATACTTAGCATTTTTAACAACAAGTGGACAGCGCCAGCAGCGCTTGGCGTGGCTTGAGGAAAACCAGCGTAGATTTATCACGGAGCATTAGCGCGCATTCCCTAATCGCTTTTGCTCATTGTCGACGAATGCCAACCATTGTTTCGCCCATTTCTCACTTTCACGAAGTTTTACGGCCTGCCGCAACACACGCTTTGCCTTGTAGAACTTTCCCTGGTAGGCCAAAGCCATACCCTCAAGGATCAACGCACTACCGGGGTTTTTTAAACCACCCTTTTCGATAGCAGCCTTTGCAGCAACTTCCGCCCGTTCCCATTCATATAAAGCGACTTCTAAACGCGCTATCCTCAACCAAAGCTCCCCGTCGCCAGACATTCGCGCAGCCTCTTCTAGCGGAGGAACAGCTTTGCGATACTCTCCAGCAAGATACCAGGCTTGTGACTGGAATTGCAGGTTGCGTTCGTTTTTTTCCACGCGATTGTTTGAGATCTCTCTTTCCAGCAATGCAGCTGCCTTGAATGGCAATTGCTGAACCATAAACAGATTAGCGAGTGTCAAAAGCTGGCTCTGGGTGGATAGGCGGTTATCGTCATTGAGTGCCTCTATCAATGCTAACTGCTTATCTTTTTCACCTAGCTGGCCATGAATGGCGGCAAGGTTGATCAGGTACTGTTTTTTCGGATTGATGCTGATCAGTTCGTACAAAACATCACGCATTTCCTCGAATTTTTCCAGGTTAAAATAAATGGATGACAATGTCGCAAGCCAGTTCTCCCTCACATTAGCACCGGCTTTCTTTTGCTCACTAATCGCAAATAGCAGTGGCTCAAGCGCCTCTTCAAAACGCTCCTGGCCCATTAAGGACTGGGCCAGAATAACGCTACTAGACGGCGGGGGCGGCTTTCTGCCTGGGCTTTTTAGTAATAGCCTGGCACTTTCCTCCGCTTTTACGTAATCACCCGCAACAAGATTCAACTGGCTTATCGTCAAATAGGTGTTTCTTGCCATTGAATCTGGCAAGCGCGGTACTTTAAGTAATTCGGCATAGGACTGCAGGGCTTTCTGAAGATCCTCGTTTTGATAGTGCACATAGCCGATCATATTAAGCACCACAGCCTGCTCGTATGCTGTAAGCTTAAGATCGCGAGCCTTTTCAAGCCTTGGTAACGCCTGGCGATACTGCTTCTCATCGATAAGCTTTTGTGCGTCATTAATATAACGATATATTCTTTTGCTGATGCCTTGTACTGCTTCGTTGGCATGTGCTGCCTGGAATAAAAAAGAACTTATAAATATAAACATTGCAAGCAGGCTTACATGCACGCCCTTCATTGCAGCAGAGAAGTCTTTATTTTTCGATTTCATAGCGGAATAAATTAAATACACTGGGAACTTCTGTAGCCACACCATCAATAATTCGGGGCCGGTATTTAAAACGCAGGGCAGCCTCGATCGACGGCCGATAAAAAACTTTGTGAATGCATTGGTCCTCAATGACTTTGACATTTTTCACCTTGCCGGCAGTGGATACTGTATATTCAACAAGACAAGTCCCCTCAAGGCCACGCGACAATGCGGTGCTGGGATAAACAGGCGCCACTTTTACGATAGGCATGTACTCGCCCTCAGTACTACTAGAAGCAACGTCCTGTGAAATGTCTACATTAGTATCTACTGCCATCGGCGCCACTGCCAGCTGTTGGCCGCCGCTTGAATCTCCCTGGCTAATTTGCGGAACTTCCGGTGTTTTGTTCAGCTGCGGTCTCTCAGGTGCGCGGTCTTTACGCTGTACGCTTTCGGAGCGCTTCACGCGTACAAAATCCAGCATGTGATTTCGTTCCGACTTAATAAGAACCATATCGGATGACTGAATCAAGTAGTGCATAAACCATCCGAGTGCGAGCGCCGCAAGCAAGCCAAGGAAAACACCAACAAACAACCTCAGGTAAAAAAGCAGCCCGTGACGAATGCGCAGGTTCTCATGCAAGTCGTCGATACTATGAAAATCAGTTTGCATCAGCAGCCAATGCTATATCGTAAACGCCAGCTTGCCTTGAAGCATCCATAACTTGTACCAAGGTATCGTTTATTGATTCCCTATCGGCTTGGATGACCAACTTTCCCTTGGGGTTTTCAGCATGCAGCCGCTCGACAATCGAACGCACGGACCGGATATCGACCTGTCGCCGATTAATCCATACATTGCTTTCAGCATCGATCGCTACCAGGATGCTCGCCTTTTCCTGAACAACCACCGTTGAGGCAGAAGGCTTGTCGACATCAATGCCGGATTCTTTTACAAACGTTGCAGTGACGATAAAAAAGATAAGCATAATAAATACGACATCAAGCATAGGCGTAATATCTATAGAACTTTCTTCATCTTCTGTGTTGCTGGAAAAATAATTTCGCATTTGTTATACGCCTATATTGCGCTTATGAAACGACCCGGCAAGGAATCACGTTCAGCAATGGCGCGTCTTTCGGCAAACTTGCTGGTTAACAAGCCGAAAATCGCAACCACCATGCCTGCCAGCGTTGAAACGGTTGCTTTGGAAACGCCAGCAGCCATTGAACGGGGATTGTTTGAACCAGTTGCAGCGAGCGCATCGAATACTTCTAGCATGCCAACAACAGTACCCAGCAAACCCAACAAAGGGCAAACTTTTATTATCGTGCCGATTAAGGCGAAATTACGATTAAGTTCTGCCCCAAGGCAATGGCCAAGATAATCGCGATACTGCTGTGCGAACCATGAGGACTTGTCCTGGTGATGCTTCCACATAGTAACTGTATCGCGCAGCCGTTTTGGAAAAATCGCATACAAATAAAAGATACGCTCGAAAAGCAGCGACCACATCAGGAATGCCATCAGCAAAATTAGACCAAGAATAGGCCCTCCCAGTGCGAGCAAGTCGCCAAGCCAGGGCATCCAGCTATCGATCAATAACATCATCTGCCGTGCACACTCTCGGCATGGCTTGCAACCACAGCAACTGCTTCATGTTGCAATATATCGGTTACGGTGCGAGCCCGGCTTTGTACGATGTTATGCAAGAGCAGCGTAGGAATTGCCACGGTCAAGCCCAATACTGTAGTGATCAGTGCCTGCGAAATACCACCTGCCATTAACCGAGGGTCGCCAGCTCCAAAAAGCGTAATTGCCTGGAACGTTATTATCATGCCAGTTACGGTACCGAGCAGGCCCATTAATGGTGCTACTGCAGCAATTATTTTTAGCAATGAAAGGTGTCGTGTAATGCGCGGCACCTCCCTGAGAACAGCTTCACTCATTTTGAGCTCCAGCGCCTCTACATCCATTTTCTCTGCGTTGCTACAGGCCAAGAGGATACGACCCAAAGCATTTTTAGCGTTGGGGTTGTCCAGATCGGCCAATTGCTGGTTTATTTTTCGTGACTCAAAGAACAAAGAAATAAATCGGTAGACGGCAAGCAGCACACCAAATATACCCAGGCCAATAATGATGTATCCGATAACGCCCCCCTGCCCTACACGTTCCCTTAAATTAGGTGCCTGGGTCAAAATAGACAGAAGCTGGCCGCGCACAGGATCGATGGCAAAAGGAAAAACCTCGGTATCGCCATTGGCAATAGCTTTGGGGCCAAACATAAACCGTGCATCAGGTTGCCGCGGAAATTCAAGCAAGCGACCGGTTTCCGGAATAAATTGCAAAAATTTTCCATCGGCAACAGCGTTAAAGAGGCCTACGCGAGTGACCTGCTTGTTTTCCTCAGCGCCTTCCGGCGTTAGAACCGGGTGGCTGCGGGTGACTACGCGGCCGCTCTCAATCATCTCCCGCTGTAATTCAAACCAGAGCTTCTCAATTTCAGCAATCTCCGGCAGGCGATTTGCCTGGCCCATACGTCCGGCAAAGGAAACCAGGAATTCGGAGCGCTGTGGAAACTCCAACTCAGTGAGAGAAACACTGAACTGTGCCTGCGCATCGCTGGAAACCTGTTGCAGCACGCCGAATAACTCTTTAAGTGAGCCCATGCGCTCACGCATGCGACTTTCCATTTCTCCTATTGCGAGTTCGTTTTTTTCAAAACTCTTTTCAAGCTGCTGGCTGACAGCTTCCAGATTTTTCTCTTCATCCAGGATCTGCCTTAACATCGAGCGCTGTTTCGACCTGTCGCGTAAGAATTCGCGCAGGCGTTCGCGATTTTTTTTGTTGTCAACAACCCTACCCTGCTGGACAGCGTCGAGCAGCCCGTCTAGCGTTATCGACGTGCTAGCTGCCTGGTTAGTTCCAGCCTCACTTGCTGAAGCGTCCGGCGAACCTGGTTCGTTGGAGCCTGTTTGAGCCAGGCTTAAATTACAGGAAAATAAAATCAGGCAAGCGCTTATAAAATTTCTCATCGTTTCACCACCTGCGCGGGGTTGAGTGGTATCGAAACAAGCTCAGGTGCAACTTCCTGCTTGGCGACTTTCAAGCCTTTATTTATGTAACGCTTATAAGGCACATCCGGTAATGTTCGCCAGCCAGCTTCGCTGATATCCCAGTAGCCTACTTGCCTGCTGCCAACAGTGCGGTAAATTAATGCCACCCTGCCGATGCGCAAAAAGTCGGCATCAAAGCTGGCAGCACCCAGCGCCAGCTTGTCTTTATAAGCTTCGACCGTGCGACCATACTCGTTTTCTATCTGGTAAGCTTCCATTACGCGCCTGGTTTTTTCGGCCACTGTTACATCCGAGCGCTCCAGCAGCTTGCGTAGCTTCACGACACGTGTGGTACGCTCCTTCTGAAGAAATGGAATGTCAATCGCCACAAATTGCTCAAGCCCATCAACCATTCTCGATATCAGCGGCAATATTTGCCGCTCCATCATTGCAACGTCGGCGATTGAGTTCTCCAGAACGGCAATTTCATTTTCCTGGCCTCGCAATTGTTTGCGCAACATTTTGTTGTAAACACGAAGCCCGTCAACCAATTTCAAGTGGTCCTGGTATTTATCGGCCATTGAGCGAGTATCTTCATGTATTTGAGTAATTTTTTCTTGTATCTTCTGCCCTTTTTCTGTTCGCTTGATACCTTTTCTTTCAAGTAACTGGACTTTATCCTGCGCACAAACGTTCAATGCAAACGCGCACATAAATATAATCGACAGAATTCTTCTTAGTTGGCTCACTATATCTCCTTGGGTAAATCCGGATTCATCGAAAGTGCTAGCTATAAATTGAGTTAAGCTATTATTGGTTTTTTCAATAGATTCGGTCTAAGGATAACCTTACTAAGGCGCTTTAGTCGACTTTCGAAAATCACCCGCTATAGCGTTGTAGCAAACCAGCTATATGAATTATTGTTAATGTTTTATGTGTGCGCGCCTCGACCAACACTGCCGATTATCTATACAAAATTTGCAAAGCATTTTTGGTCTGCATTGGTGTATGTCAGCAGCCTTTTTAGCTTGGTTTTCAATTATAAAGCCACGCGCAAAATATCTAACCATACGAAAATGCCCGGTTTTTTTGGATATCATGAGGCAGAATTAAATACGCAAAGGGGAATGTCATGACTAGAAAAGACGAACTGGCCGAACAAAAAATTATGGAGTACCAGTCGCGCCTTAAGCATATCGATGAGCTTTACCAGCGGGCACACAGCCTCAGCGCCAATTTGGATGATAAACATGAATCCAGAAAGCAGCTGAGCGATATTGCCAAACAAAGAGCTAATTTGAAAAAAAAGGCAGATCACCTTGATTCTATTAATGTATCTAACTGGCGAGAAGAAATGATTGAGAGTGCAGGCCCTTTAGCGGTGTGGGACGTTGTGGCGCAACAGTTAGAAGAGTTCATTGAGCGTCATGAATAAAGATTAAGTTAAATTACTTAATATGGATTTCACCGCGCAACTATTACTCTCCATCGGCGGAATTTTCCTGGTTGGACAGGCGATCAGCGCGCTCGGCCGCAGAACTTTCTTACCTCGAGTTACATTATTGCTGCTATTCGGTATCGCTATCGGGAAACACGGATTAGATATTATCCCGGTCTTTTTTTATCAGTATTTCGAGCTTATCGCAGAGACCACATTGATGATGGTCGGCTTCCTGATAGGCGGCAAACTTACTAAAAGCACTTTTAACCTTGGTGTAAAAAATATTCTTGGTGTATCCATCGCGGCCGCAGTTTGTACTACCGCAATCGTTACTGCTGGACTTTGGTGGATAGGAATGCCATTGAGCTTGTGCATTATCATGGGATGCATCGCGGCAGCGACAGATGCCGCCGCAACCCTTGATTCGGTAATCGAAACAAAGAGTAAAAGCCGCTTTAGTCGATTCTTAATCGCAATCGTTGCGCTGGATGATGTCTGGGCCTTGGTTTTGTTTGGTTTTGGCATGTCGCTGGCTTTATCACTTAACGGGCATATGTCCGGCGAATCACCACTGCCTATTGCGCTGATAGATATCGCTGGTGCTATAACCCTGGGATTATTTCTCGGCTTTCCTGCTTCCTACTTCACGGGTCGAGTAAAAAAAGGCGAACCAATCCTGACAGAAGCCCTTGGTATGGTGTTTGTCTGCGGCGGCCTGGCAATTTACCTGGAAGTTTCTTTTCTTATCGCATCTATTGTTATGGGCGCCGTAGTTTCAAACTTTGCCCGGCATCATGAGTATGCGTTTCATGAAATAGAAAATATCGAATGGCCATTTATGGTGATTTTTTTTGTGCTGGCTGGCGCCACGCTGGACTTGCAAATGCTGGGTGCCGTCGGATTCGTAGGTTTGATGTTTATTTTATTCCGTATTGCAGGAAAATATTTAGGCGCCTGGTTGGGTAGCCGCCTGGTTAACGCAGAAAGCGAAGTGAGAAACTGGATGGGTATTGCCATGCTTCCACAAGCCGGCGTAGCAATTGGCATGGCGCTGGTTGCCTCTAGCCAGTTTCCCGAATATAAACAAGTGTTATTGCCGTTGGTTATTGGCACTACTGTATTTTTTGAATTAGTTGGCCCAATTTTTACCAGGCTCGCTTTGGTCAAGTCGAGCGGTTAACCCAAATAATAGATTCACTACCGTGATCGATCTAAAATAAACATCGACACAATTAGCTCCGCAGCCTGATCCAGGCTACTCAACAATGCCCGCCGCCTGCTCAAGCTCTACAATCGCTTGCTCCATATAATCAATTAGCCGCTGCGCCTGTGGCAGGCTACGCCGGCAAGCCATAAACCCGAAATCAATATTCTTGTTGTAAGTAACCATTGTGATATTCAAGGCGATGCCTTCGGTGACCACCGACGCAGGATACATACCGGCCAAGCGCGCACCGTTCCAGTACATTGGCTGGCGCGGGCCAGGCACATTCGAAATTACGGTGTTGTAGGGCGGCAGCCGGCTCATCAAACCCAATGGCAGTAACAGCATGGCTGGCACCTGCAGCA
>JABDNS010000086.1 GCA_013043705.1 Pseudomonadales bacterium | reverse complement strand
TCATTGAACAGCACGTAAAAGAAGAAATTTTTGTGCGCGAAGGCCTCGCGCTGGGGCTTGATCAAGACGACCCGGTGATTCGCAAGCGAATTTACTCAAAGGTCGATTTTTTGGTACGCGCGCAGCTTGAAGCAAAACAAGCAAGCGACGAGGACTTGCTCGCGATTTAGCAAGCCAACCCCGGCAAATATGCGCTTGGCGATCGTCTTGGCTTTGACCAGGTCTGGCTAAAAGCAGACAGCGATTGGCAAGTTGCATTGCGCCAACTCCAGCGTGGCGATACAACGCTGCAATCGCGATCCGCGATGTTGCCCCGGCGCATCAGTGACCAAACCACAGAACAAATAGACCGGACATTTGGCACAGGTTTTAGCGAACAATTGCTAAAGCTGCCACTTAATCGATGGGCCGGACCGGTCAGCTCCGGCTATGGCCAGCATCTGGTGTATGTGCGCGCTCATAAGCCGGCGCCAAAGCCCAGCCTGGAAAGTTCGCGCCAACAGTTGCTCAACGACTGGAAGGCGCGCGAGCTGGAAAAAATTAATGCCGATGCGTTAGCGGCATTGAAAGACAAGTACAGCATTGTGATTGAGGCTACGCCGTGACGCAGCTGCGTTTTAGCGTTTACCTGCTGTTGCTGGTTACGGCCGGCGCCGTAACCAGTAATCATAGCTATGCCGACACGCTGCAACCCGGGTATTTGGAGTTTAGTCAGCAGGACGCAACGCTTTGGCAGCTAAGCTGGAAAGCGCCGGTGCAATCGGGCGCAAACCGTCCCGCATCGCCCAAAATACCCGCCGCCTGTACCTTGCTAAACGAATCCGATAGCTGGCTAAGGCCGAAAAATTATACCCAGCCCAATAGCTCACGGTTAAGGAATACAAAAACATGGCAAGTCAGCTGCGAAGGGAGCCTGGACGGCGAATCGCTGGGCATACAGCAGCTGCCGCTAGGTTTTTCTGAAGTTATCGCGCGCGTGCAATTTCTTGGCGGGCCGATCCAGACCCATCGGCTTACCAATAGCGCGCCCACCATTTCGCTATCCAACACCCAACAACACGACAGCGTTATATTGGCCTATTTACTGCTTGGCTATGAACATATTCTTGAGGGCTACGATCACATTTTGTTTGTACTGTGCCTGGTGCTGCTGGTGCTTCAACCATGGGGCGTAATTAAAACCGTTACCACATTCACTGTTGCGCACTCACTTACGCTAGCCTTGCTGACCCAGGGTTGGGTGACAGTAGACCGCAGCTTGGTTGAAGTACTCATCGCGCTGTCTATTGTGGTACTTGCTGCGGAAGTCGCTAATAAAGAAAAAAAACCGGCTGTAAATTCCATGCGACCCGCGATTATCGCAGCATTTATGTTTGGCTTGCTGCACGGCCTTGGCTTTGCCGGTGCACTTTCTGAAATTGGCTTGCCGCAGGGTGAATCCCTGGTCGCGCTGCTCGGTTTTAATATAGGCGTTGAACTGGGCCAGCTTTGTATCGTCGCAGTGATCATGTCACTGCTATGGGCGATTAACAAATACTTCAAACGGGGAGTTGCATGGCGAATATCGCGATTAGCATCCAGTGTCAGTGGTATCATAGGCGCTTACTGGGTGTTCGAACGGCTACTCGCGTAGCAATCTAGTTACCTCGCATGGAAACCAACCTACACCGTTTCTGCATTGCACCGATGATGGACTGGTCCGATCGGCACTGTCGCTATTTTTGGCGCCTGCTCTCGCGACACGCTCGTCTATACACGGAAATGATTACCAGTGCGGCACTGGTGCATGGCAATCACCAACGACTGCTGGATCATCACCCGGCCGAACATCCACTTGCCGTTCAACTAGGCGGCAGTGAAGCAGCAGAACTAGCCGCAGCGGCAAAAATTTGCGAGCGTGCAGGCTACGATGAAATTAACCTTAACGTAGGCTGCCCTTCGGAACGCGTGCAGTCCGGCGCGTTTGGCGCCTGCCTGATGCATGAGCCAGAAACCGTTGCGAACGGTGTTAAGGCCATGCGCGAAGCTGTGGATATTCCGGTAACAATTAAATGCAGGCTCGGTGTCGACGACAACGACTCCTACCAGGCGCTGTGCGACTTTGTTGGTATCAATCGCGATGCCGGTTGCAAAGTTTTTATTGTGCATGCACGCAAAGCCTGGCTAAAAGGCTTGAGCCCAAAACAAAATCGCGAAGTACCGCCACTTAACTATCCACGCGTTTTCCAGCTTAAAAAAGATTTTCCCGAGCTTCAAATTGTGTTGAACGGCGGTTTACAATCGTTGCAGGCTTGCCAATCAGCGCTGGATAAACTTGATGGCGTGATGCTTGGCCGCGAGGCCTACCACAACCCTTTTTTGTTAGCCGGCGTAGATGGAGAATTATTCGACGAAAAGCAACTGCAGCTAAACCGTGTGCAAGTGGCAACAATGTTTGTCGATTACATTGAGCGCGAACTCAAGCGCGGCACCCGGCTTAACCATATGACCCGCCATGTGCTGGGTTTATTTAATGGCGAACCCAATGCCCGGAAATGGCGTAGATATTTGAGCGAGAACGCCTACAAGCCCGGCGCTGGAATCGAGGTGTACCTAAATGCCTTGCAGTTGCAACAGGGCAATCATGCACGGCAGGCAAAACTGTCTTGCAGCTAAACGGCAGGTCGTTCCACCTTTACCCACCTATGCTTATCGGTAGCTGGCTGCTCAGCGCACGCTACCATAAGTCCAATTGAAAACCAGCATCGCGCTGGCATTGTTGCGCAGCAGGCGCAAGCCCGGAAACGCTAACACCCAACAGGCGCACAGCGCGCTCTCCGAGCTCGGTTTTGGCAAGCAAGCCAGGCAATGCGCGATGCATATCGGCGGCATTGCAAAATCCCTCGCTGGTGGTAGCGCTGCGGGTTATGGTTGTAAAATCCGCGTAACGCACTTTTATGGTTAGCGTGCGTGCAAGCAAATTTTTTTCATCCAGCTTGCTTGCAACCTTTTGCAATACGCTGTCTAACTGCTCCAGCGCCGCACTGCTATCTGCAATATCCCGGTGAAAAGTTCTTTCGGCGCCAATCGATTTGCGCTCCCGGCTGGCATTAACCTGCCTATTATCGATGCCCCGTACCAGGTTGTAGTAATAGCGCCCAGCTTTGCCAAAATGCTTGACCAAGGCATGTTCACTAAATCGCCGTAGGTCGGCACCACTGTGAATGCCCAGTTTTTGCATGCGCTGCTCGGTTGCACGGCCAATGCCATGAAATTTCCGCACCGGTAATTCGCTAAGCAATTCAACTGCCTCACCTGGCCGGATTACACAGAGTCCTTTGGGTTTGTTGCGATCGGAGGCGAGTTTGGCAAGAAACTTGTTATACGATACACCCGCAGATGCGCCCAACGATAGCTCTTCAGATATTGCCGCGAGAATTTCAGCGGCGAGGAGTTGCGCGGATCCCGCAAAGCGCCGTGCTGCCACCACCTCATCGCTCACATCGAGAAAGGCTTCATCCAGCGACAGCGGCTCAACCCGCTCCGTATATCGTTTAAAGATTTGCTGTATTTGATGCGATGCAGCGCGATACGCGTCGAAGCGCGGTCGCACAAAAACAGCATCGGGGCACTTGCGCGCCGCTTCGCGACTTGGCATGGCAGAGTGCACGCCAAACGCGCGTGCCTCGTAGCTGCAGGCCGCTACCACGCCGCGACCGTCGGGTTTACCGCCCACGATAACGGGCTTACCTAATAGCTCGGGATTGTCGCGCTGCTCTACCGATGCGTAAAACGCATCCATATCAACATGAATAATCTTGCGAGGATTCGATGTCGGCGCATGCGCCCGGGTTTGCTCGGTTTCAGCGTGCATCAAGTGTGATGGCGAAGTTGGTGGAAACGCGCTAGGCAGCAATGGCGCTGCCCGAAAAGGCGGCGCATAAACTGAAAGCGGCTAAGGGTTGATGCAGGCGCTGTTGCGGCACACCGCGGCTCAAAATATTCAGGCCAGCGACGGGCGCAGGTGCAGCAGGCAACCGTTACCGCGCGCAGTAAGACGGTAACGCGTCGCCCCTTCTGTGCCAACCTGCTTTTCAAGAATGCCGCGCTCGGTAAGAAACTCAAGCATCTCGCTGGATAATTCCTCAAAGCGCGCCTTGGCCGCAATCTCGGCCCGTGTGGCCATGCCGCGCAGCGCATACAGCGCCTGCATGATACGCGCATCGTTTGCGGTGAAAGGTGCAAGCGGCCCAAGGTAAGCGGGAAACTGCTGCTCTGGGTTGCGGCCGTACACACTGGTGTATGAAGCCTGCATCGCCTCAATGTCGTGCTGTTTGTTATCGGTTAGCTGGAAGCTATGAAAAACACCAGAAATCTTGCTGCGATAATCGACCTTGGCCAGGAATACGGGTAGACCGCAATCTTGTGCAATGTGGTAAAAACCGGTTTTCCATTTTTTTACGCCGCCTCGCGTTCCTTCCGGCGTAAAAATAAAATACACGCGCGTATGTTTATGGCGATCGACAAAAGCGCGAATCTGTTCAACCTGGCCGGAGGCTGAGCGATCGATGGGCATCGCACCTAACCACAGCATCACGCGACCCAGTACTGGAATATCGCACCAGCTTTGCTTGATTGAAAAATATATTTTTATGTCCTGCAGAACCGCAGCACCCAGCGCATAGAAAAAATCAACGTTGGAAGTATGCGGCGCAGCGATAGTAACGCCCGCGCCCTGCTCTGCTTGATTGATCGCACGCCAGCCGAACAGCGAGAACCAGATACGGAAAAACAACTTGAGAATATGCCTGGTCACAAACCCATCAAAGATGGTGCGATCTTTCATTTGTGCGATTTTGCCTGCCATAGTTCAGCTGCTCCAGAAATTATTGCCTACATTTTAATCGCTTTGCCCGGCACAGACCAGCTTGAATCCGGGCCAATAATTGCAGGTCCTGGCGATGCCGGGCAGTCCCGCGTTGCCCGCTACAGTATAGCCAAGCCGCGCGCCCGACGCTGCAGCGCAAGGCTGGCACTTTCATATCCAGCTTCGACCGCTATACTGCCCAGCGCGTTGGGTTTCGCTTCGACTAACAATCAACTAACAACCAACTAACAATCAAGACGCCCGCAAATGCGCAGTTAAAAGAGGCAACAAAGTGGTTCACAAATCTATCAAACGACAACGCGGCAAAGCCCTGTGGATTGCATTCACTTTATTAACAGTCGCGGTGGCAGCCCTGTTGATTACGCCTAACGCAAAGCGACTTTATATTTTTGCCACACTATCCCATCCCGACAAGATCGCCAACAACTTTATGCGTATGAACGAGCAAACTGCTGTGCATCGCGTGGCAGCTGCTGCGAACGCGGTGCCATTGCCGCGCGGCGAAAATACCGTTGAGCTTCCCGAATGGTTTGTCTCCGCTGGCGAACAAATAAACACCCTGGATTACCTGGCGCATACCGGCTCCACCGGCATGATGATTCTGCAACATGGCGCGATAAGCTATGAACAGTATTGGCAGGGCATGCAGCCCAACACCACTCACTTGTCATTCTCAGTTGCCAAATCGTTTACTTCGGCGCTGCTAGGGATTGCCCTGCAGGAAGGACTAATTGCAAATGTGAATGATCCGGTTACTCGCTATGTCCCTTCGCTGGCAACCTCCGGCTATGCCGATGCCACGCTTGCCGACTGCCTGCAGA
This sequence comes from Pseudomonadales bacterium, assembly GCA_013043705.1. Lineage (GTDB taxonomy): Bacteria > Pseudomonadota > Gammaproteobacteria > Pseudomonadales > UBA7434 > UBA7434. Next base: position 42,939 of record JABDNS010000086.1, on the reverse strand, counting down.
TGAGCAGCGGCACGAACTTCGATGAAAATTACGCAGATGAGAATTCGGATATCTTCCGTTACATGCAGCATTTTGCCATGAATGGCAGCACCGCCGGGTTCATTGGTGAACTGGTGTCGGAACGCGAACCGGGAAGCTATAACAAATATAACTCCATGGACGCGCAAGTCGCCGCCATGGTGCTGGATGCCGCGCTGGGCGAGAAAACCATTGCGCAGTACATGCAAGAAAAACTTTGGCAGCCCATTGGTGCCACGCACGAAGCGCAATGGCTAATCGATGGCGATGATATGGAGCTGGCGCTTGGCGGGCTGAACGTAACGCTTGCAGACTACGCGCGTTTCGGCCAACTATTCTTGCAAGGTGGCCGCTGGCAAACCCGGCAAGTTGTTCCGGCGGACTGGGTAGCGCTATCGACAACCCCGCATGCGCCGCACTTGATGCCAGGCAGAAATAACCCACTCTCAAATCGGCCGTTTGGCTACTCGTTTTTGTGGTGGACACCCATTGAAAGGTATGGCGATGACTTTTTTGCTTCGGGCATCTACAACCAGTACATCTACATCAACCCCTCGAAACAGCTGGTTATTGCAAAAACTACCGCCAACCCTCACTTTCAAAGCGACCCGGAAGGCTACAAGGAAAAATATATCGACCTGTTCCAAACCATTGCGCGCGCTCTGTAAGCAGATTATCGTACCTCGAAAACGCAATGCGCAGCTAGCCATCGCCACCACTACGGTAATCGTGATACCAATGCCACAGGAATAGCGCACCGGTACTACGAAACGGTGCCCAATGCTCGGTTAACGCCCTGGCTTCTTTCGCGCGTGGCCGCGCGTGCAGCTTTTTCATTGCTTGTAAAGCCGTGAGCAACGCGAGGTCATCCGCGGGGAAAACATCCTGGTGGCGTAGCGAAAACATGCAATAAATTTCTGCGCTCCACTGCCCAAAGCCACGCAAGCGGGTTATCTGTTCCACCGCATCCTGCAGCGAAAGTTTTTGCAAGGAATCTACCGGAAAGCTACCGTCGATTATTGCTTCGGCCAAGCCCAGCGCGTATTCGGCTTTGCGCTGCGACATGCCCGCATCGCGCAAGCCCTGCACCCCTACACGCAACGCTTGCTGTGGCTGCAGCTCCCCCAAGGCCTGTTCAACCCGGCCAAAAATCGTCTTTGCCGCCGCTGTTGAAACTTGCTGGCTAACAATGGTTTGCAAAAGCGTGGCAAAGCCTTGCGGTCGATTGCGCGGAGCCGGCGCGCCAATACGTGCGTGAGCTTTTGCAATGTCTTCATCGCATTCACACAGGCCCTGCATGGCTCGCCGTATATGAACTTTATTCAAGGCGCGTCCTTGACCAACGCGGGAAGGCACAGCGGTTTAATCAATGGCCCGGCGCCGTGACACTGTCTAGCAAATCATCGTCGAGCTTGCGTACCAGCCGCGCCAGGTCGCGCGTTAGGTTGAGTAACAGCACGCCAAAATCAACCGGATGTTGATCGTGCAACTGCGCAAACAGCGCCGAGCTGATTTCCAGTAACAAGCAGTCAGTTTTGGCCACCACTTTTCCAGAGCGCGTGCACAGCGCAATCATCCCGACGAAACCTACTTCAGATCCGAAGCCCAGGCTTCGCAACCAGCGCGATTGATCGCCAAAGCGTCGATAAAAATCCACCTCGCCATCGCAGACTACGTAGAAGCTATCGCCAGGCTCGCCGCTATCAAAAAGCACTTCACCCGATTTTAAGCCAAGCAACTCACCGGCTTCTAATAAAAAAGCAATGCCCTCGCCAGACAACGCGCCAAGCACTGAACCCGTGCGCAAACGCTCCGGATCTAGCACCGTATTGTGAATTGCGATATTCGATTGCACAGTCATAGTAGATGCAATGCTCCGCAAAAGTTCAATGCCGATTTATAGTAGCCCTACAACTTATGCTCACCCTGCAGATAAAAAATTTGGCGGGAAGCAACAACCACTTGCCAAAGCCGCCCTGCTGTAAGCTGCACTGATAATACACGCAGAACCAGCCGGACTTGCAAAAACCGGCTAGCGGCTATGGCATATTTGCCGCAGACGATCGCGATAGCGCGCTGGAAATGGCGCGAGAATGCCCTGTTCTGGACAGCAACGGAAGCGTGGAAATCGCCGAAATTATCCAGATGTAGTTTTTCAGCTACCAAACCTAAGGTATTAATAAATAAATATTTTTTGCTTGGCTAAGGCGCCGGTTCGCGCTACGGGCACTCGTTTGTCCGTGATATACTTAACTCCTGCTGGACATTAACTATACGTATATTGCTAATGCTTACCAGCGCGGCGATGCGCGCTGACAGCCCCCCTTTTTTAAAAGAATCGACAGGGCCGGGTAAGCATACACCGCGCATGCCGGGACGCTTAGTGGCATAAAGATAATAACAATCTCAAGCAAAATAGATTTGGCCTGGAGGCCTGCCATGCGACCTTCAACAGTGGCAATCACACCCCGGCATCCTGAGCGGCGGCACGCGCTGCGCGCGCTCATTTATTGTTTAGGGCTTCTTATAATTATCGCCATTGCACCGGCGAGCTTCGCTCAGCAAAGCTACCACCTATTCGAAAGCGGCCACGTAAGACCTATTACCTTATCGCCGAATGGCAGCAAGTTGTTTGCCGTGAACACGCCCGACAACCGCTTGGAAATCTACGACGTGTCGGTGGACGGGCTTGCGCATGTCGCATCGGTGCCTGTGGGACTGGAGCCAGTGGCGGTTGCGCCGCGTAACAATAGCGAAGTCTGGGTTGTTAATCATCTCAGCGACAGCGTGAGTATCGTGGATGTTACCACTAGTCCACCGCAAGTTAGTGGCACATTGTTAGTTGGTGATGAACCGCGGGATATTGTGTTTGGCGGAACCGGTGGCAATCGAGCCTTTATCAGCACCGCGCATCGCGGCCAGCATCGCTCGCACATCTCGCTCAATGGCGTAATCGGTGCCGGTGATCCGCAGCTAACCACGCCCGGCATCGGCCGCGCCGACGTTTGGCTGTTCGATGCCAACAACACGCAAACCAATGCCGCCGTGGGTGGTATGCCGCTGGGGATAGTCACAGTGTTCTCCGACACCCCGCGCGCGCTGGCAGTAAGCCCCGATGGCAATACGGTTTATGTTGCTGCGCATATGTCGGGTAACCAAACAACCACGATTAGCGAGGTCAGCGTTTGTGATGATTTTCAGGTAAGCGGCGGCAGCAATTGCGGTAACGGTGCACCCGGTGGTGTGCCTGGCCCGGTTAGCAACGACCCGGCTAGTGGCAATTCCGGCCAAGCGCCGGAAACAGGCCTAATAGTAAAGTTGATTAGCGGCAACTGGTTGGATGCCATTGGTCGCGACTGGAGCGCGCTGGTTGACTTCAACCTGCCAGATAAGGATGTATTCGCTTTCAATGCAAATGTCACCGGCGTTGGTGACCTTAACCTGGTGGAATACGCCAGCGCAGGCACCGTGCTTTACAACATGGTGGTCAACCCGGTTAGCGGAAAGGTATACGTGAGCAATCACGAGTCACCCAACGAAGTGCGCTTCGAGGGCGAAGGCAACTTTGGCGGCAGCACTGTGCAGGGGCATTTGTCGGAAACGCGGATTACAGTCATTGATCCGGTGGCCAGCAGCGTAGCGCCCAAACACATTAACCAACATATCGACTACAGCGAACTGCACACTGCACACAATGCGCAAACTGATGCCGATATCCAGGCCATGCGCCCGCATACGCTCGCCATTCCCATGCAAATTGTTAGTAACAGCGCGGGCACCAAGGTTTATATGGCGGCGTTTGGCTCGGGAAAAATCGGCGTGTTTGATGCCGCCGATCTTGAAGACGCTAATTTTTCTACCAACTTCGACCCAACCGTTGAGAGCGCCAACTATATTACAACCGCTGGCGGGCCCAGCGGTTTGGTACTGGATGAAACACACAACAAGCTATACGTGATGCAGCGCTTTGACCACAGCATCGCCGAAATTGATACCGCCAGTGGCTTTACCATCGCCACGCATAACATCCCTGACCCGGAGCCGGCCTTTATCAAGCAGGGCCGGCCATTTTTGTACGATGGCCTTGTATCCTCGGGCAACGGCGAGTCTTCCTGCGCAAGCTGCCACGTGTTCGGCGACCTGGATCACCTGGCCTGGAACCTGGGCGACCCGGACGGCGCAATCTCGGCGACCAACAACCAGCCGAGTTCAACCGAGTTCCTGGTGCAACCAAGCGGCAATCCGAACTTCGGTCCATTGCCGTTCCACCCGATGAAAGGACCCATGACCACGCAAACCCTGCGCGGCATGGCCACACACGGCGGCATGCACTGGCGCGGCGACAGGGCCGATGGATTTTTTGGGGCTGACCCTTGTGACAATAGCGGGCCCAGCAATGCCGATTGTGACGAAGCATTTTCGTTTAACAATTTTATCGTGGCCTTCGAAGGCCTGCTGGGCAAGGATGGCACGATTAGCCAAAGCGAGATGCAACAGTTTACCGACTTTATTCTCCAGCTCCGCCTGCCACCCAACCCGATAGCCGAGCTGGATGGATCATTAACCCAGCAGCAATCTGACGGCTCAGCTTTTTTCTTCGGTCCAACCAGCGATACGCTTTTTAATTGCAATGGCTGCCATACGTTAAACCCGGCACAAGGGTTCTTTGGCGCCGATGGCCGCGAGTCTTTTGAAAATGAACCGCAGAACCAAAAAATCGCTCACCTTCGCAACCAGTACCAGAAGATCGGTATGTTCCATAGTTCAGCACTAGGCGGCCCCGGCGGAGACCAGATACGTGGCTTTGGCTTTTTGCACGATGGATCCGTGGGTAGCGTCGATCAGTTTTTGCAGAACAACGTGTTTCAGTTTAATTCCACACAAGAACGACTCGATGTTGAACAATTCATGCTGGCCTTCCCCAGCGACCTCGCGCCTATCGTCGGCCAGCAAGTTACGCTCACTGCAAACAACGCGGCGGCCGTCGATCCGCGCATCAATATGCTCGTCGCTGCCGCGCAAGCGCCGTTCGATTCCTTCGTGCTTGGCGCTAACGTAAATGAATGCGACCTGGTCGCCAAAGGACAGATTAGCGGCCAATCCCGTGGCTGGTTACGGCAAAGCAGCGGCAACTTCCTTGACGACACCGGAGCAAGTATTAGTGAGGCTGCGCTGCGCGCACTGCCCGCGACGGAAGGGCCCATCACCTTCACCTGTGCGGTACCGGGCACCGGCACGCGCATGGCGATCGATCGCGATGAAGACGCCGCACTGGATGGCAATGACAATTGCCCCACGGTTGTCAATGTCGCGCAAACTAACACCGATGGCGACGCGCAAGGCAATGCCTGCGACACCGACGATGACAACGATGGACTTAGTGACACCGAAGAAGCGCAAATTGGCACCAATCCGCTGTTAGCTGATTCGGATGGCGATGGCTACGACGACACTTTTGAAGTGGAATTTGGCACCGATCCACTTGATGCCGAGTCTTCGCCCTATTCCATGCAGGTACCGCTTTTACCCTGGCTGGGAAGCATGTTATTAATGCTAGGCTTTACCGCCATTACATCGAAGTACCGGAAGCCCCGGCTTTGAGTGCCCGACACTACGCGAATGACGCACGCTGAACACGCAAGCTAATGGAGAATAGTAAAAACCGCTGGACCTGGCTGGGGCTTGCACTCGCGCTTACCGCACTGCTGATTGCGCATTTTGCCCATCATAATGTGCCTGGTTCAAACCCAGTTGTGGAAACTAGCGCTGTGCCTTCACAGCGCAACGCAGTAACTGGAAATCCGAACGCGGTAGAACCCTCAGCCCCCGGCGCCGCGCAAAGTCACGTGCCTGGCTCGCGCGAAATAGTGCCTGATGCGACTCCTGATGCAACTCCTTATCCGGGTACAGCCAATACAAAACCCGCGGGGCCACGCAACTATCGCGAACTGATCGAGCTTGCGAAAAACGCCACCGGCAAGAGCCCGCAAGAAGTACTATTCGACGACGTTACGCGTATCAACGCTGTTGACGGCGTATTTCATCTTCCCGCTCCCGGTACCACCTACCAGTTCGCGCCCGAAAACAGGCTGCACCCGCTTCGCCTACACATTATTGATAGTGGTGTAATGGCTGGCGATGCGAACCCGGTGGCCCGATTTACCGGGCCCAGTGGTCGCCACCTTGTGCAAGCGACGTGCACAAACGGCGCGGTCGAGGTGAGCCTGCCCCCAACAACGCTGGCCAATGGCGTTTATATTCTGGACATCAACCCGCACCGGCCTCGCACAAGCCAACAGCGCCGCTATATACTACAGCTAACTGACTAGCGCTGCGAGGCATCACTTATGAATACACTTGAGCAATTTATTGCTTACGCTTCAGACTTTGAAAAAACCTTTGCCGACGATAACTGGTCGAGGCTGCACCAGTATTTTCACAGTGACGCAATTTACGAAGTTTGCGGCGGCTCAATGGCTTGCAAGCTGCAGGGGCCGGATGCAATATTCGCCGGTATCAAAAAGTCGCTGGATGGTCTCGATCGCCGGTTTACGAATAGAAAAATCCAGCCTGGTAATGATTTAAAAAGTGATGAAAACACGGTGAGCCTGAGCTGGACCGCAAGCTACGAGCTCGATGGGCAGCCACCGTTTGTGCTGGCCGGAAGGTCGGAGGCCCGACTGCACGACGGGAAAATAAGCTTGCTTCGGGATAGTTATGATCCGCAAGTAGAAAAAGATTTTTCAGCCTGGATGGAAACTACCGGTATCCAATTAGAGCCTGGCTACGTTTAGCCAACACACTTCCTTTTCGAGAACCAATAGGCCAAACTCTCCATGTCAACGCAAAGCACCAAGCTATCCCGCTCTTTCGTCAACAAGTTTTTATATCGCGCAGTGCTGCTCACAGTGATCTGCCCTGCGCTGGCTGCGGCCGAAGCTGCCGCACAGCCCAGCGCCGCCACCCCCGACCAAGCCGCGAGTGATGCAGAGAACAGGGGCAAGGTCATTGCGATAGAGGCGGACCGCCGCGACAGTGGCTATATTGACAGCGAATCTACCATCAAGATGACGCTGCGCGACAAAAAGGGCCGCGAGCGGGTTCGCACCCTGCGCATCAAAGCAATGGAGCGGCCCGATGATGGCGACTGGTCGATGACCATTTTTGACGAGCCGGCAGACGTTGAAGGCACCGCCCTGCTCACCTATAGCCATGGGCTGGAGCCCGATGACCAATGGCTTTACTTGCCCGCGTTAAAGCGAGTGAAAAGAATTTCCTCGAAAAACAAGTCCGGCCCGTTTATGGGCAGCGAATTCGCCTTCGAAGACTTAAGTTCATTTGAACTTGAAAAGTACAAGTTCCGCTACTTGCGCAATGAAACCTGTGGTGATGACAGCTGTACAGTAAGCGAATGGGTGCCAGTCTATGATCACTCAGGTTACTCGCGCACCGAAGTCTGGCACGATACAAATCACTACAGAACGCGGCGCATCGATTTTTTCGACCGCACCGGCAAGCCGCTAAAAGTACTCACGCTTGACAACTTCAAGCTGCACAACGAGCGCTTCTGGCGTGCGCACCATTGGCTAATGGTGAATCACCTGACCGGCAAATCGACTATTATCGAAACCGAAAAAATTGCACTCGGTGTTGGTTTGGATGAACGTGACTTTGATAAGAATTCGTTGAAGAGCGCGCGCTAGTGGTGCAACGCTTTTATCCGGGCGGCAATAGCAAGCGCGCTGCGCTGCTAACACTGTTACTGGGCTTTTCAGCTTTCGCGAATGCTGGTGATGCGCAACTAAAAATTTCAGGCAACCTCGCAATTGAGGGGCGCTACTTCGAAAAGAGCGGCGCACGCCCGGAGCTTTCGCGCAGCAACGCGTCACTGTCTGTATCACCTGAAATTTATTACCGCTTTGCCGATAGCAAAGACAGCTTACGATTTTCCGCGCTGCTGCGGGCCGATGAGAACGATGCGGAGCGCAGCCATGTCGATATCCGCGAGCTTAAGTGGCATAAAGTCGAGCGAGACTGGGAGTTGACACTAGGCGTCGACACGGTGTTTTGGGGCGTTACCGAAACCCTGCACCTGGTAAACATCATCAACCAGGTCGACCAGGTAGAAAATATCGACCAGGAAGATTACCTGGGGCAGCCTATGCTGCACCTGGCGTTAATTCGCGATTGGGGCACACTCGATCTTTTTGCGCTGCCCTACTTTCGCGAACGACCCTTCGCTGGACGCAATGGCAGGCCGGGTTCCGGTTTGCGCGTTAGTAACCAAAACGCGGTCTATGAGTCCAGCGCCGAACGCTGGCATGGGGACTTTGCCGCCAGGTGGTCACAGGTGCTGGGCGAGTGGGACGTCGGCGTTTCGCATTTTTATGGCACTAGCCGGGAGCCGGTTTTTAATCCTTCGAAAATTGAATTCAATGCGCGCGGCGAAGCCGAGCTGCTACCCATTTACAACATCATTCACCAAAGCGCTATCGACCTGCAGGGCACCTTTGAATCCTGGCTGTTAAAACTCGAAGCGATTAGCCGCGAAGATCGCGATGGGCGGATATTCGCCAGCGTTGCCGGCATTGAATACAGTTTTTTTGATGTAGGCGGCAGTGGCACCGATATTGGTATCGTGGCGGAATATTTATTTGATGAGCGCGACCAGGCCTTCGCCAACAACGACCTGGCGCTGGGGCTGCGCTTTGGCCTGAATGACATTAACTCTACCGAACTGCTTGCCGCCTGGGCGCAAGACCTCGACAATCAATCGAGCTTCTACTTTGTAGAGGCGAGCCGGCGACTCGGCAACAGCTACAAGCTGTCGCTGGAAGCGCGCGGCACCGCCGATATTGATGCACAAGACCCGCTTGGGCAGCTCGGCGAAGACGATTACTTAGCGCTGGAATTGGCAAGATACTTTTAAGGCTTGGTCGCACACAGCAACACCAGGATAAACCCCTCTATGGAAATCCGTTTGGTCGACTTTCTAATGCGCTGGCGCAATTGGATGGCGCTGTTTTGCGTAGCCCTATGCTTGTTGCTGGGCGTGGGCATGCAAAAGCTGTACTTTCAGTCGAACTATAAAGTTTTCTTCACCGAAGAAGATCCACAGCGGGTTGCGCACGAATCACAAATGGAAGAGTACGCGCGCTCTGAAGATGAAATTATCTTGCTGAGCTTTTCAGGTGAGCCGGTATTTACCAACGAAAATCTTACCACGCTGCAGCGCGCCACGGAGATGGCCTGGAACATGCCCTACGCCACGCGCGTCGACTCGCTAATCAATTACCAGTACAGCCGGGCCAGTGAAGATGAGCTGATCGTCAGCGATTTTATTGAAAGCCCCGACAGTCTCGATGCGGCGGCCTTGAGCGAACTCGAACGCATCGCACGGGCAGAGAGGCAAGTTGCCAGGCGACTGGTTTCCACCGACGGCAAAACTGCCGCGCTATTCGTTTCGCTGATCATGCCACCCGAAGCAGAACCCGGCATGGATGAAGCCGAAGCCAACCAGCGTATCCAGAAACTCAATGCCGCGTTCGCCAGCATTGCGGCATTTAACCGTAAAATGCGCCAGGATTTGCAGGCCTTAGACCCTAATGTGGAAATGTATACGGTTGGCAACCCAAGCATTAGCCAGACTTTCACGGAGATGGGCGAACGCGACCTGGGCAGCCTGGTACCCATGATGTTGGCCGCCATACTTATCTCTCTGGCCCTGTTCCTGCGCTCGGTGGCTGCACTGGTGGGCGTGGTAATGCTAATAGCGCTGTCTACAGCCGCTGCCATGGGCTTTGGCGGTTTTATTGGCTACACACTCAACCCCTTGACCACCAGCGCACCCACCGTGATTTTAACCCTGGCGGTGTGCGACTCGGTGCACTTGCTGGTAATTTACCTGCGCGGCCTGGCCAGCGGCCAGGCACCCGAGCCTGCAATGCGCGAAGCCTTAATGGTGAACATACAACCAATTGCACTTACCAGCATTACCACCGCGGTTGGCTTTCTTACTTTAAATTTTTCTTTTTCGCCGGCGTTTGTACAGTTTGGCAACATCACTGCATTCGGTGTAATGATGGCGATGCTACTTTCGCTATGCATGCTACCTGCAATAAGCATAAAGCTAATTCGCTCTAGCCGGCTGCGCGGGTATGACAACTCACTGTTCACACGCTTTGCCAACTTCACCATTCGTAAGCGAAAGCAGTTGTTACCGCTTACATTACTGGCTGCAATGGCGATCATTACGCTGGTTCCGCTGAACGGTATTAACGACGACCCCACGCAGTATTTCGACCAGGATATCGAATACCGCCAGGCGGCAGATTTTTCGGAACAGCGTTTGCCCGGCATGCGCGATTTAAATTTTTCTCTTAATTGCGGCGCCCCGGGCTGCGTGAACAATCCGGCATTTTTGCATGCCGCAGATGCATTCACCCAGTGGATCGAAACGCAGGAATACGTTGAGTCGGTTTTTTCGTTCAGCGATGTGTTAAAGCGTATAAACCGCAATATGCATGGCGACGATCCGAACTGGTACCAGGTTCCCGAAAGTGAAGCATTGGCAGCGCAATTCTTGCTACTTTACGAGCTATCGCTGCCCTACGGGCTGGATATGACCAACCAGGTAAACTTCGATAAATCGGCCATTCGCGTTACTGTATTGCTGCGCAAAAGCCTTGCCCGGGAATTTATTGATTTTGAACAGCGCGCAAATCTTTGGTTGCAAGACAATTACCCGGAACTGGCATCGCATGGTTCCAGTGTGTGGATGATGTTCGCCAAGCTTGGACTGAACAACATCCATTCGATGATTCTGGGCTCGATACTCGCCATCATCGGTGTAACACTTACCATTTGCCTGGCCCTGCGCTCGCTGCGCTACGGTTTGCTTAGCCTGGTGCCGAACGCGTTTCCGGCCGCCATTGCATTGGGTATCTGGGGTGCAACAGTTGGCTATGTGAACATGGCTGTGGCTTCAATATTTAGCATCACGCTGGGCATTATTATCGACGACAGCGTGCATTTTATTTCGAAGTACCGCCGTGCGCGAGAGCAGAAAGGCTATGACGCCGAGCAAGCTGTGCACTATGCCTTCAATACGGTTGGCGCAGCGCTGGTGGTAACCACCATCGTGCTGGGTATTGGATTCAGTTTACTGGCAACATCATCATTTAATTTGAACGGCCATATTGGTGCAATGACAACGATGACGGTGGTGATTGCATTGGTTTTTGACTTTTTAGTTTTGCCGCCGCTATTGCTAGCGATGGAGTCGAGGAAAGAAGCGCGTGGCTAAACACTGGCAGCTGCGTGCCTGCGCCGGCAATGGCCAAAGGCCATTAAATTTTTCGCGCGATACGGTCGGTGCGAGCAGGTATTCCCTGCATGACACGCTGTGTATACATCCGTGTACGCTCGACGGCGGCGTCCATGCCGCCGTACGGTCACGCTGGGAATACCTGCTCCCACCGCCCAGCTCGCCAGCAATTGGACTTTGGTGGAAGGCGCTTCGTGCAATGCACAATACGCCCTCTAGCGATTCACCTTTGTTGAAGGCTGCGCTGCGGCCTATGTAACTTGTACGCCACCGTATCACCTTCGGGCAGGTCTGCAAGGCTAAGCCGCATTGCTATTCCGCCCCGCCAGCCACGCTTGCAAGGCTTCCGAATCGCCGACCAACTCACCATCAACAAAAACCTGTGGCACTGTTTGCGAGCCGCTGACTGCCGCAACCAGGCTCATGCTATGCCCACCCTTGCCCACTTCAACTTCCTGGTAGTCCAATCCTGCTGCTTGCAGCAACTGTTTCGCTGTCCGGCAGTAGCCGCAGTTTGGCTTGGTAAAGATCGCAATACGCTGGGGCTTTTGCGCCTTGGCATCGATGAATTCCAGCATAGTGTCGGCATCAGATACTTCGAAAGGATCGCCCGGCTTTTCAGGCTCGATGAACATTTTTTCTATCACACCGTCGCGCACGAGCATTGAGTAGCGCCAAGAACGCATACCAAAGCCGAGGTCATCCTTGTTTACCAGCGCGCCCATGCCTTCGGTAAATGCGCCGCTGCCATCGGGTACGAAGGACACGTTTTCTGCACCCTGGTCGGAACACCAGGCGTTCATTACGAAGGCATCGTTTACCGACAAGCACAGGATACTATCGACGCCGGCTCGCTTGAAAGCAGGCGCCAACTCGTTATAACGCGGCAAATGGGTACTCGAACAGGTGGGTGTAAAGGCGCCTGGCAGCGAAAATACAACAACTGTCTTGCCGCCAAATAGCTCGGCGCTGGTAACTGGCACAAAGCCCTCTTCGCCCAGGGTCTGGAATGTTACGTCGGGCACGCGTTTACCGGAAATATCTTTCATAGTCATGTACTTAGCTCCTCTCATTGCATAATCAGGCAGATAACAGTAGCGGCACTGTCGCCACCAGCATATGAAGCATAAGCGCAGTTTATCTATAAGTAAAATCGTTTGTTTTTATAATTTCTATAGATATGGCCGATCGAAAAAACGGCGTGCTGCTCACCTTTGCCTGGCTATTCTGCAAGCCACTCTTTTTCACCCACCGGCACTGGCGCCACCTTGTTTCGCGCATTATTGATAGACGTGTCCACGGCTTCTACGCAAAGCGGCGCAGGTAGCGACGGTTGCAAATAATGCTGCACATCCTCGCCAGCGCGAGCCGGATCCAACCACACGCCAACCGCCTCCAGCGGCAACATAAGCGGCTGGCGGTGGTGCACGTGGGCAAAGGATGGCACCGCGTCGCAGGTGAGAACAGCGCAGGAAAAAATTTCCTGGTCATCACCTTGCCAGTGCTCCCAAATGGCCGCAAATAACAGCAAGTTATTCTCCGGTGCGATTAAATAAGGTTGCTTTTGGTCGGCACTGCGCTGCCATTCAACAAAGGAACTCGCGGGCACAATCGCGCGCTGGGTTTTGAAAGGTTGGGCGAAGGCTCGACTGCTGGCCACTGTTTCGGCGCGCGCATTGAACATGGAATATTTTTGCGAAGGCGCTTTAGCCCAGCGCGGCGTTAACCACCAGCGCATCTCTCGCATGGCGGCCTGTTCGTCTTGTTGATATAGCGTTATTACCGCTTCTGTGGGCGCAATATTGTAGCGTGGCTCTACCGGGCCAATATCGATACCAAGCTCATCCAGCAATGACTGCAGTGCCGGGCTATCGCTAACATTAAAACGACCGCACATAGTTGGCGTTATACCCTGGCCCAATTGGCCAGTACTACGTCAAGCACGGGGTCCAGGCCCTCCTGCGGCAGCATATGGCCCAGTCCTTCCAATTGCTTTAACTGTAGTGCCGGCTGCCTGCCACGTCGCGCAGTACGCGTTAACCTGGCGTTAATTTCACGATAGCGCTGCGGCGGAAATACGCCGGAGTGCTCGCCGCGCACCAAAACGGCAGGCACCTTGAGTTTATGCATGCGGCCCCAAACGTATACGGTTGCCTTGAAATTGTGCGCTTCCCAGGCGGGCATAAAACGCAGGCACACACCGTCTTCACATTCCGCCAGGCCACCATGCGCATAATCGTGCAGCGCTCGCGCTGAAAAATTGCGGTAGGTACGCCGCTCGCGAATATAGCTAATGAATGCCTGTCGTGTTGGCCAGCTTTTGCGCCTGGCCCGGGTTGTCTTGATTAATGGCATTGACTGCTTGATGCGCTCGGGCGCCAGGCGCATAAACAAAGCGCTTTGCCAACTGGGCACAGTGCCCGGGTCGAGCATGGTAATAGAAGCAAACATTTGCGGGTGCCGCAGCGCCGCAAGCATGCCAACGCTGGCGCCCATGGAATGGCCTACATAGTGTATGGGCTCACTGTATTGGCTTTTGGCAAAGGCCAGGAAGTCCTCCAAATGTAGCCACCAATTGTCTTGCCTGGCAGGTTCTGCAACGCCCGGCCATGCGCCGCGATTATCGAGTGTGTAAACCGGGCCATGTTTGGCAAGCTGCTCGATAAAGAACAAATACGTGGCCGCTGGCATGCCGTTGGCCGGCGCGAAATGTATGGGCCGACTGGCGCCGATCGTTTGCTGACCGGTTTGAGGATGATACTGCCAGCTCGCAAGGCCACGACCAAAGTCGCTGTGCTGCATGCTATAAGCATCTTCCTGCTCTAACCGGGCCAGGCTTTCCGCTGCGCTACTTCCCTTTGGGTGCATCGTGCATGTGCTCGCGCGCGTGCTCATCCAGCTCGATATTTTCATCGCTAGCTGCAAAGTGCAAAGCCATGTCGAATGCGTGCTCGGTAAACGCCCGAACTTTTTCGAAGCCCTCATCGGAGAGCTGCCTAGCTGCATCGCGCGAGCGATAAATTTGCACGACCTGCATTTCCCTTTCTGCCTCTATTACCAACTTGTCGATGCCGATTTTTTCAAGGGTTGCCGATATGCGCGGGTTATAGGTGCGCGCATACTTCAAAATAAATGGCAGTGGATTATTGCGCGCGTAGAACGATGCCAGCCGCAGCAGAATTTCGAACGGCAAGGCGGCCCGCCCCTCCTCGATGGCAGATAATAAGTCGGTGTTACTCATATCGATAGCGCCGGCCAGCTCGTCAAGTGAGATGCCGGTTACCTGGCGCAGATCCTTCAGCGAGCGCCCCGCAATACCCATGCGCTCCAGTTGCTCTGGCGTGCTATTAATAACCCGGCTTGCCTGGTCCATGGTCTTTCCGGCCGCGTATTGCAGCGCCGCACCCGATACGCCAACCACGCCTTCAAACAAAGCGCCCAAACCTTCAAGCGTCGAGCTTATGGTGCTGCCACCGGCTGGGGCATCAGCGCCCACATCTTCGTCCTGCGCAGATAACTTGCGCGTCGCTGCACGCCGGCTTGCGACGCTGCTACTCGACGGCCTCGCCTGCACTTTCTTCTTGCTGCTGGCGCCAGGCTTTTTCCTAGCCACGGGCCGCCGCTGTTTAGCCTTAGCGTCGTCGGTTTTGTCGCTTGTCTCATTGCTTGAATTCATGCCTGAATTGCCGCCTGATTTGTCGCCAGAGCCATCTGCCACGCCGCTTCTCCTGTTTCAATACAATGGCCGCTTAAAAAACTTCCGCCAAACGGCCTAAAAATAAGTACAAACCCGGCTTTATCGAGTCGTGTGGCCATTTTACTGCATACGGTGCATTTCTGCGGAATCGCCTGAACTTGGTATAATGCCGGCAAGAAACTACGGTAACCCACCTCGGGATGGATCATGTCGAAAATCGAACAGATACGCCAACTATTGGAAGCTGAGCAACGACGGCTAGGCGCACTTGTGGAGCGAACCGGAAAACATCTTTACCGGCGAGATGAGCCCTACAGCGCTGATTTTGCCGAACAAGTGGTAGAGGTAGAAAACAACCAGGTCGTTGAGCAACTTGACGAAGATGGCAAACGCCGGCTCGCCGAGATTCGCAGCGCGTTGGCCAGAATTGAGAAAGGCTGCTTTGGCATATGCGAGAGCTGCGGCGAAGAAATCAAGCAAAGCAGGCTCGAAATCATCCCCCACACCCGCTTTTGCATCGATTGCGCAGAATTCCACAACTAGGCTTGCAGCGCCAGAGGGCGAACCCTAAAATGGGTCAATCTCAATTTGCCATGCGAGCGGCGCCTTTTGCAGCAGGGGCCTGGCATGCTGCCATTTAGCATACAGTTATTTCGCCGCCCTTTATTTCTAATTTATTAGTACCAACATCAGTGCCATTAGCAGAAACAAAAGCAATTCCAACAGAGAACAGCAACGACCGGAGCCAGCAACCATGCCAATAACCAAAAACACGCAACGCTTGCAAATGAGCCGCAACCGCATTGGAGCTGGCGATTTTACAACCCGTCGCGGTGTAAGTTCCGCAGCTGTTGCAAATGCTATCGCCACCGGCCTTGCGGCAACAGTATTAACCGGCACCGCGCTAGCCGACAGCTACCGCGTAGAACTGAATGCAGGCGGTCTTGTCAGTGACCAGGATTTGCGCACTACAGTAACCGACTTCAACGCATCGGCCACGGTTTATCTTGACGATGTGCAAACGGTTGACACTATCATTGCCGAGTCGGCCTTTCTGAACAAGTCGTCCTCGGTAACGCTTGGCTACCGCGACAGTGAAACTGAACAGGAAGCCGGCGCAATCAAAACCAAGTCAGATGGCGACAACATCGAGCTCAACGCACGTTACGTGCAAGGTGAGAAATATATATTCGAAGCGTCTTTCGACGATGGCGAATTCGACAAAACCGATGTTTCTGGCTTTGGTTTAGGCGTAGGCCAGTACATCGACGACCTCACCACTATCGTGTTGAATTATACCCAACAGGATATCGATAGTGAGTCTGACAAGCGCAACAACTATAGCCTCACCCTGAAGAGCATTGTCGACCCTAGCGAAACCGATCGCGCAGTGGGCACAGTGGGCGTGGGCATTACACAAGATGACATTGCCAACACGATCATCAACCTCAATGCCGGTCTCGATTACTACTTTGGGCCACGTCTTAGCGTTGGCGGCGGCATTGGCCTGTTGTTCCCCAATAATGGCAGCGACGAGAACACTTACGCCCTCCGCTCACAATACTTCATTACCAAGCGCATTGGCGTGGCCGCGCAATATGCACACACTATCTTCCAGGAAGAAGACAATTCTACAGCGGTAGATGCCTCGGACACGTTTGAGCTGTCGGTTACTGGCAGGTTTTAAGCTCCCCCACCGCGCGCCATGCCAATCTGTGGCGCGCGTCTCCGCGTATAGTCAGGTTGCCGTTTTTCCGCTTTAAAAAAGGCAAGCTGTACGCTCATGAAAAAACACTACGAACGCCTGCGGCTGCTACTCGGCGACCAGCTAGACATACAGCACAGCTGGTTTAACCAAACCGATAACGCCACGCTCTACTTGCTCGCAGAAATGCGCCAGGAAACGGATTACACACGCCACCACGTACAAAAAATTTGCGCGTTTTTCGCTGCCATGCGTGGCTTTGCCGAAGCATTGCGAGAGGCCGGGCATCATGTGCTGTATCTCGGCCTGGATGATACCGCCGACTACGAAAATTTTACCGACCTGCTCTGCCATCTGGCAAAGCGCTTTAACGCCGACGAAGTAGCGTACCAACTGCCCGATGAATACCGCCTGCAGCAACAACTGTCGCAACTTGAGAGCGCTGCCGGCTGGCCTGCGAATACCGCAGTTTCCACCTGCGATTCCGAGCACTTCCTGCTTGGACGCAATGAGTTAGTCGATTATTTCGAGCCAAACAAGCATCACAAGATGGAGTTTTTTTATCGCAAGATGCGCAAGCGCTTCGGTTGGCTAATGGACAATGATGAACCTGCGGGCGGGAAATGGAATTACGATGCCGACAACCGCAACAAGCTTGGCACAGAAGATATCGATAATATTCCTGAGCCGCTGTGCTTTGACAATGATGTTAGCGACATCCTGCAAGCGCTCAACCAGCACGGCGTGCAAACTATTGGCAACCCCTGTGAAAAAAATGCCTGGCCACTTACGCGCGAGCAATCACTTACGCTGTTGGACGATTTTTGCGAACGCTTACTGGAAAACTTTGGTCGCTTCCAGGATGCAATGACCTGCAACAGCGATAAAAAGTGGAGCTTGTATCACGCCAGGCTTTCATTTTCGATGAACTGCAAACTGCTCAGGCCAGCCGAAGTAATTGATACTGCAATTGCTACTTACGAAGCGCGTAAGCGAAACAACAAGAAAAACCCGATTGATATTGCCCAAATTGAAGGATTCGTCAGGCAGGTTGCGGGCTGGCGAGAATATGTTCGCGGTGTTTATTGGGTCAATATGCCGGCCTATGCTGAATGCAACGCGCTGGATGCGAATCGCGACCTGCCCGACTTTTTCTGGACCGGCAAAACGCGTATGCGCTGCCTCGCCGAAGTTATCGGTCAATCGCTTGACTACGCTTACGCACACCATATCCAGCGGCTTATGATTACCGGTAACTTTTGCCTGCTTGCCGGCATTGATCCCCGGCAAGTAGATGACTGGTACCTGGGCATTTACAACGACGCCATCGAATGGGTCGAGATGCCTAATACCCGCGGTATGAGCCAGTTTGCTGATGGCGGGATTGTTGGCACCAAACCTTATGCCGCGAGTGGTAATTACGTTAACAAGATGAGCGACTACTGCAAATCTTGTCACTACAAAGCCAGCCAGAAAACCGGCGAGAGCGCTTGCCCGCTGAACAGCATGTACTGGCACTTTATGCTGCGTCACCGCGATCGGTTGGGTAACAACCCGCGCACCGCAATGCCGTACCGGAATTGGGACAAACGCAGTAGCAGCGAACAGGACGCTGTTCTGGAAGATGCTAAAGCCAAGCTACAAGGGCTGGATAAGCTATAGCGGTGGCGGGTAAAATTCGCCCGCTTGGCACTTCTCTGCTGGCACTACACTGCTGGCACTACACTGCTGGCAGCGCCTATCTTGCAATGCAGGCCAAGCAACCGAACCAGGTTTTACCGGCAAAACATTTTATATTACAGCTTCGAGGATTAACCCATGGGCCGCGCCTACCAGAACCGCAAGGATTCGATTGCCAAGACCTCCGACGCGAAAGCCAAGGTCTACAGCAAATACGCAAGAGAGCTCTATGTCTGCGGCAAGGCCGGCGGCGTCGATCCGGCGGGCAACCTGGCACTACGCAGCTTGCTGGAACGCGCTAAAAAAGACCAGGTTCCAGCTCATGTTATCGACAAGGCGCTGGACAAGGCGGCTGGCGGTGCTGGCGAAGATTTTGAAGTGGCCCGTTACGAGGGTTATGGCCCTGGCGGTTCGATGGTGATCGTGGATTGCCTGACTGACAACGCCACCCGCACCTTTAACGATGTGCGTCTTTGCTTTACCAAATGCGATTGCAAAATTGGCAACCAGGGCGCGGTGATGCATATGTTCGATCACCTGGGCATTTTTGTTTTCCCGCACGATGATGAAGATGCGGTGTTGGAAGCATTAATGGAAGCGGATGTAGACGTAAGCGAGATCGAAAGCGAGAACGGCGTTATTAGCGTATTCGTGCCACAACAGGAATACGCTAAAGCCAAGCAAACGCTAGCCGATGCGCTTGGGGATATCAGCTTCGA
Source organism: Pseudomonadales bacterium (assembly GCA_013043705.1). Classification (GTDB taxonomy): domain Bacteria; phylum Pseudomonadota; class Gammaproteobacteria; order Pseudomonadales; family UBA7434; genus UBA7434. The sequence continues at coordinate 23,794 of JABDNS010000086.1, read as the reverse complement.
TGTGGATGAAATCCAGTTTGTCCCGCAGGCAACAACTGACCTTGATGAAGTAAACAGCGAACATTTCGCGCGCTTTTACAGCATGCTCGAATACCTGGATGATGTGCAACGCATCTTTCATAACGTCGGAAATTTGTAGTTTTTTAATATTAGTAACCACCCGGGCTCGCATTCGACAAAGCTTTGACGCCAGGAAGCGCAAAATAGCTGTACACTTTCTTAGCAGCGCAAGTTGCAATCACTTTGTAACTGCTTTGTAACGAAGATTGATTCCTTTATATAACAATAACTTACAGTTTTTAATTCCTGTAAAATATAAAATTACATGAGCGCTAGACCAAATCGATCCATTAATCGTTCGAGCGCTGCGCTAATCGCGTTTTCATTCGGGTTTCGCAAAAGCACAATCGGCACCCCTACATCGTTGAGGAGGTCGGGTGCATGAAAATTACACTTAAGAAGTTTGGTCGTACTATCGCTGGCAGCATCGTTACGCTGCTTCCCTGTTTAACACTTACCACCACTGCAAATGCAGCAACAACAGCCGAGTCCGGCCAGGGCAAGCCAAGCCCCATCATGGCTTGCTACCAAAGCGCGTATCACGCAAGCCGTTCGTCGAATACCGGTGAGTATTTGAGTGCCGCGCAATTGGTGTCGGGCACCGAAGCTTGCACCCAGGCGCTACGCTACTACAAGATGCGAAAAAAGGTTCGCGCGCAGGTTTACCTGCATCGCGGTTTACTCAACCGGCACCTTTTGCGCAGCAGCCTGGCGCTAAAAGATTTTCAGCGTGCACGCCGGGTTGGCGGAGACAGCCCTGCGATTAGCGTTAACATCGGTAACATCCATTATTTAAACGGCAAGTTCGAGCGCGCGATCAGTGCCTATAATCGCGCGCTGCAGATGGAGTTTCCCGCCGCGCACAAGGCCCTGCTAAATCGTGGCCTGGCCAGCGAGCGTCTCGGCCGTTCACAGCACGCGATAGATGCTTACATTGCTGCGCTGGCAATTCAGCCTTCGCTGAACGTGGCCAAAGAGCGGCTCGCGGCCTTAACCAAGGGCAAACAACGCCTATCCGCACTGCCGCAGGACGGCACGGGCCACACGCAGGTGCTGGCGAGCAACCTGTATAAAGCACCTTAAAGCGTAAACGGGTGGTACGGGCTGCCGCCCTGCCGCGCGCTCTGCATTGCTTGGCCCGAGGGAAATGGGCATCACGGCGCCTGACCTATGTGTACGGCGCTTTTTTTTGCCTGTAACTAGCAAAAAAAGCGCAGCGCTACAGGGAGCAGCCCGACACAGCTTCAAGTTTGGCGGCGTAGCGCGCATGCAATGTCCGCCAGGTAAATTGCTGTAGTTGCGGCGGCTCGCAGCCATCGCGCCATTGACGCTCAATGTCAAACAGGCGCTCACACATTGCGAGTGCGTTGCGAGCGGGATCGTCGTGCCAGCTGTAAAGCCACTTCGCATCGAATTGCTCCGGGTAGACCAGGCGATTAGGCAGCAATGGTAAGCAACCTGCCGCGCAAGCTTCGAGAATGGCGAGACCCTGGAAATCATGCAGCGCGGTAGAGATAACCACATCGCACTGCATCAGCAGTTTGCGATAGTCGGCCATGTTTTCAACGAAGCCCCAGCGCCCGCGCTGCAGTTTGCAGGGCCTGTTTGATGCGAGCCCTGCTTGCATTAACGCGGCGGGACTGCTTGCCTGCCCGGCGTCCAATAGTTTTTCCAATTCATCGAAGGCCCGGGGCTTATCGCGAAATTGCTGGCCAACTATGTGCAGCGTTGCCGGCACGCCACTTTGCGACAACAAGCTGGCGAATGCCAGCAAGTGCTCAGGACCCTTGTCGTATTCCCAGCGGTGATTCCACAGCAGCTGTAAGAGTCCGGGTTGGCGTTTACCCGAGCTTGTGGCTGTTCCCATGCTTTCGCCAGGCGCGTGCCGCTGCCGGACATCAAAGCTGGCCAACGGAACCGGCAGTACATCACTGCGCAATTCGATTTCTTTTATTAAGGCCGCATCAAACTTGTCGGGAAATTTATCCAGCAGCTTACGCAGCCCTGCAAGCGCCGTTTTCTTGTTGTAGTTAGAGTTGAAACTAATGGCGCTGGCGCATAGGCAGTTGTACAAAAAAACCAGTTGCGCCTGCAGGCGATTACCACGCTGCAATTCGCTTTGCTGTGCTTTTGAGTCGGGGTAGTCGAACTGGTTTTCATGGCAGTACAGCCATACTGGCGTAGCGGCGAGCAACGGCACCAGCCCGCGCAGCGTGGCGACATCCGCCATCGATGTTGCAATAACCAGGTCGAAGCGCTGCGCGAGCGTCGCCCGGTGCTGGCTATACCAAACCAGGGGGTTTGCGCGCACGCGATAACTGAAGTGCCGTGGCGCCAGCGCTAGTACTGTCCAGCTAATATTCGGGAACTGCGCCTCCAGCTGCTGGCGCCAGTAACGATGGCTTAGCGCATCGTAAGCCGACAACAAGAGAACACGCACCGGCGACTGTCTACGCTTGTCTAAGCTAGCTGCGCTTTACCGGGCACGCTACGCGTCGCGCTTGTAAAAAGCGCTGAGTGCAGCGTAAAGATGGGCGGTATCGGCGCCACCGGCCAACTCGCGTATTGAATGCATAGCAAACGTTGGCACACCAATGTCCAGCGTGCGGACCCCGAGTTCGCTGGCCGTAATTGGCCCAATAGTACTGCCGCAAGCCATATCGCTGCGCACGACAAAACTCTGTACGGGCACTTTGGCTGCCGCGCAATGCGCGCGAAACATGGCCTGCGTTTCGCTATTTGATGCATAACGCTGGTTCGCGTTGACCTTGATAACCGGCCCCGCATTCAATTTGGGCGCATGATTGGCATCCGTCTTGTCGGCATAGTTGGGGTGCAGACCGTGGGCGTTGTCGGTAGATATCAACAAGGAATTAGCCATGGCTCGCGCCCGTGCTTCGCTATCGGGTTGGACGCGCTCAAGCACTTGCGCCAAAAACGGGCCGCCCGCACCTGAGGCGGACTGGCTGCCCACCTCCTCATGGTCGTTGCACACCAGCAGCGACCAGCCACCGGCCTTACCCTTGCAGGCGTCGATTAGTGCACTCGCATCTATAAAACAACTGAGCAGGTTATCTAGCCGTGCGGCGGCGATATATTCGTCGTGCAGGCCAACGAGCGCTGCGGGCTGCGTGTCGTACAGTGAGAGCTCATAGTCGAGCACTTCAGTAGTTTTGCCAAACTCCACGCCAGCCTGCTTTTGTAGCTGTTGCTTGAGCAGGTCTCGAAATTCAGCATCGCCAATGTTGTTCACGCCACCCAATAGCACCGGCAGGTGTTGCTGGGCATTGATGCTGCGACTGTTATTAGCTTCGCGATCCAGGTGTATCGCCAGGCTAGGCAACGTGGCAACGGGTTTTTCAAAATCCACCAGTGCACTCGCTACAGTTTTACCTTGCGCGAAATGCACGCGCCCGGCAATCGACAGGTCGCGATCAAACCAGGGGTTGAGCAACGCACCCCCATACACTTCAACACCCAGGCGATAATAATCGTGCTCGCGTAATTCAGGGTTGGGCTTAATTTTAAGACAAGGGCTATCGGTGTGTGCGCCAAGCATGCGCCAGCCAGCTTCAGGCAAGCTATCGTGACCCTGCCGCCAGGCGATAATGGACGAGGCGTTGCGCAGCACAAAGTACTTGCCACCCGGCTTTAACTGCCAGCTTGCCGCTTCATCGAGCTCAGTAAAACCCCCGTTCGAAAATAAACCAGCCAATGAGCGCGCAGCGTGAAATGGGGTCGGTGACGCATCGATAAACTTGAGTAAACCTTCATTCAGCCCGGCACCCTCTCGACGTGGTTTACTCTTAACTGGCTTACGACCCGGTTTGCTGGCTGTGGCGCGTTTTGTCATGACAATCGAATTCCCAAATAGCAGTGCTCGGCAAGACAATGCCTGCAAGAGGCGTGAAGGGTTGTGGAAACCTGTGAACCCGTACCACTGGCGCAAATCCACCAACTAGGCAAAAGTATCAACGCCGACAAGTAACTCCCGGCCGCTTTCTACTGGCTCTACCGACAGCGACTGCGCTTGCAAGTAACTACCTAGCGCGAGGCTTTGCTGGCGTGAAAGGTTTTGATCTTCGGCCAACGCCAGCGCCAGCGCATTGAGCGACGGTTGCGCCGGGGTGCTGTCTTTGTTGGGCAAACGCTGCGGCTTGCTTGCTTCGTCGTGAAGCACTGCCGATTGTTTTTTTGCATTGGACTGCTCACGAGCCAGCCCGGGCTCGGCCCGTGGCAAAGATGCGGGTAATGCGGTCGCATTGGCTAGTGGAAGCGGCAAGGTAAGCTCTCGGTTGCGTCGGCTGGCCTATTTGATGGAACGGCCTCTACGGGTGCCCTGGATTATATCGCCGCCATGGCTTGCCGAAAACCTTTTGCAGCAACGCTGCATTACAACAGCGAGGTTGCGCAAGATAAGACACGCTCAAGCCTGTCGGGCGATCATCCAGAACAAAACCGATCCCAGCACCAAGCGGTACCAGACGAATGGCATCAGCCCGATCCGCTCTATTAGCCGCAAAAAGAGCGCTATGCAGGCCCAGGCGCTAAGCCCGCTCACCAGCACCGCCAGGGCCAGCGGCAAGAGATCTGCTGCTTGGGGCAGATCACGCACATCCAGTGCCAGTAAGACACCTGCGGCGGCGATAATGGGTATAGAAAGTAAAAACGAAAAATTGGCTGCTTCGCGCCTCGAAAGCCCGAGCAGTACAGCTGCGGTAATCGTAACGCCCGAACGCGAGGTGCCCGGCACCAGTGCCAGCACTTGAGCAAAGCCCACCAGCAACGCGATACCAAAACCAAGCTTAACCGTCTGCCTGAGCTGCTTGCTTCGCCACTCTGCAACACCGAGCAACAAAGCGAATAAAATAGTGGTAGAGGCAATAACCACGGTTGAGCGCAGGTTTTGCTCTACAAATTCTTTGCCCAAAAAACCCGCAACCAGGGTAGGCAAAGTGGCCAGCACCAGCATCCACACCAGTTTTGCCTGGGCTGCATCGGCATCATCGCGCGGCGAGCTGGTGCGCAAACTACCGAACCACCCACGCGCCATTTTCTGCAAATCCTGGCGATAGTAAAAAAGCACTGCCGACAGCGATCCAACGTGCGCGGCAACGTCAAATAGCAGGCCTTGATCCGGCCACCCCAATAACTGGGCCGGCAATATAAGGTGTGCTGAGCTCGATACCGGCAGAAACTCGGATAGGCCCTGAATCAAGGCAAGTAAGATGGCATGCGTAGTGTCCAAATCGCCAGTATCTCCGGTTGCTTGGCCCGCTAATCGGTTACTTTATTGCGTAGATATAAAGGTTGCAGTTCGGCGGCTGGGATACCCTGCCCGCGTTGCAGCGCTCTTGCGGCCAGGCCTGCGACTGCTTCCGCACCGGGCTCCAACTCACTAGTTTGTTCGTTGCAGTATTGCTGCGCCCAGCCAGGCAATGCTTCCTTATACCGAAGCCCGGTACCCACAATTAATTGCTCAAAGCTTTGGACGGTATTCGCTTCATCGCCTTCTATAGCGTAGCAGGCTATATTTTGCGGATCGTCCAGCGATTGCTGACCCAGCATCTGCACGGATTCTTCGTTGCAGTGGAACCACGCACTGTAAACCTGGGCTTTGCGCGCGTCGATGGTTGCCAGCACTCGCAGTGGCAAGCCACCGCGCGCAGCACGCGAATTCTGCTCAGCGGCATAGGCAAGCGCCGCTAAGGTACCTACCGGAACCACTGGCAAGCGGGCAGCGTAGGCAAGCCCCTGCGCTATAGCGATACCGATACGTAATCCGGTAAACGAGCCGGGACCATTGGCAACCGCGATTGCCTGCAACGCCTGCAAAGCCAGGTCTTCTTGCTTCAACAGCGTTTGTATAAGCGCGAGCAAAACACGCGAATGCTGCGCGTCGCTCTCCTCAACTACGCGCAGTGAATTGCCATCGTAGAGCGCCGCCTGGCAGCGTGCGGCACTGGTTTCAAGCGCGAGAATTGTCAAATTGTGTTCCGTGGTTAGCCATTTTTTAAGTCGCTGGACTGTCTATGTAGCGCGCGATGGTACACTAAATTTTTAATCTCACGCGCATCGCTCGCCGCATGGCGGTAGTATTTAGCGCCCTCAACACCGGACCGGGCAGGCGCCATGGAACACGCTTCGAAAATGCCTGCGCACAGGCAGCAAAATAAAAGCCGCATTGCGGGCTTAATGCTGGCGGGCGGGCGCGGTGCGCGGCTCGGCGGAATCGACAAAGGCCTGCTTGATTATGCCGGGCTAGGGCTGGCCGAGCACGTTGCGCGGCGGGTTGCACCACAAGTTGGCAGCCTCAGCATCAGCTGCAACCGCAATCATCAGCCCTATAACGCACTGGCCGAAAAGTACCGCGCCAACACTACCGGGCCAAGCCTGCCCTTGCTTGTGGAAGACACGGCCCTGCCACAATTTTCAGGCCCGCTGGCAGGCTTGTTTAGCATGCTTGAAGTGATTCGACAATCAAATCTGCAAGCGAGGTCAAACGCGATCGAATGGCTATTTGTATGTTGCTGCGACAACCCGCGCCTACCACTGAATACTGTTGAGCGCCTGCTACACAGCCTGCATCACAATGAGTTCAATGCCGCTTACCCGCTAGTGGGTCGCGACCACATGCGGCTTTGTTTGTTACTGGAGGTTAACGTGGCGCTAAAAACTATGCAGCACTGGAAAGACAATAGCGGGCACGACTATTCGGTAAAAAACTGGCTGCTATCGATGAGTGCTTTGGCAGTGCCATTTCCTGATTCGGAAATGGCCATAAACGTGAACCGCAAAGCGGATCTGTCTGCACTGCAAAATCACAGCAGCTAGCACCCGCCGAGGTACCAACAATTTAGCAGCCGATAAACACATGGCCAAAAAAAAGCCCCTCGATTAGAGGGGCTCTTTCTACTACTTCTACTTCGTTTTACTTCTGGTAAGGCTACTTCTTGCGCGGTCGGCCTGGCTTACGCTTAGCTTTACGCTTGGTGGCCTTCTTCCTGGCTACCTTCTTCTTGGCCTTACGCTTAACCGTCTTCTTCTTGGCCTTACGCTTAACCGTCTTTTTCTTGGCTTTGCGTTTAGTAGCCTTTTTCTTGGCTTTACGTTTGGTGGCCTTTTTCTTGGCTTTACGTTTGGTGGACTTTTTCCTGGCTACCTTCTTCTTGGCCTTACGCTTTACAGTTTTCTTTTTGGCTTTACGCTTAACCGCTTTTTTCTTGGCTTTGCGTTTGGTGGCCTTTTTCTTGGCTACCTTCTTCTTAGCCTTGCGCTTTACGGTCTTTTTCTTGGCTTTGCGTTTGGTGGCCTTTTTCTTGGCTACCCTCTTCTTAGCCTTGCGCTTAACAGTCTTCTTCTTGGCTTTGCGTTTTACTGCTTTTTTCTTGGTCGCCTTTTTCCTTGTGGCTGATTTCTTCTTGGCTACCTTACGCTTCTTGGTAGTTGCCTTTTTCTTGGCTTTACGCTTAGTAGCAGCCTTTTTCTTTCTCTTTACCATTGCCATGTTGAGTCTCCTCACATTACAGATTGTTGCTTGGACAGGTACAAATCCAACGCTGATCGATCAAACGCCAATAAATTAAATACCGCAATGAAGTCACCAAACTGAATTGAGCCTTTAATATAAAACCAACTCATTGAGATAACTCAACATTTAACAACTGACAATTGCATCTTAGTTAAAAAATAAACTAAATTCATCTTCTTGCAAGGTTTTTTTTGTGAAAAATTGAATTTTTATATGCGATTTTTTAAAAAATAGGTTAATAACGACAACATCACGCGCTATAGAAATTATTTTGAGTCGTTTTTAATACTTGTTTTATAGTGTTTTTCGTTAATAAGCTATTAATGCGCGAAGTTGCAGTACGCTGCTTTGATTTTTTCACAACAATAAAATATTTTTTCAAAAAATGCGGCAAATAATTAAAAAAGGTAAAAGCAAAGCAACATTAGCAGTCACTAACAAAAAAACGCGACAAGTGAATTTAAAAGTAAAAGGGGATCGACTAGCCGATCATTGCAGCACTTTGCGCATAAAAACCTTTGCACCCGGAAAACACGCATAAGATGTCAATAATCGACATATATTGGCTTTTTTATGCAAATGAGACATAAAAAACGTGCTTTCGATAACTTTTAATCGAAATTCGTAACAAAAACATGATGTAAATCGCGTTTATGACACAGTGAGCACTGCACGCGAAAGAGAAATGCAGGGGCAAATGGCAACGTTTGCTGCCATTTCAGCCCCATGAAGACGTTCAATCTAATAAAAAGCGGTTTATTTCCCCAGTGCCGCAAGAACCTTGGCACGAATATCTTCTACTGCGCCGAGGCCTTTGACCCTATGGTATTTGGGCGCCTGCACTCCACTGGGCGAAGATTTCATATTTTCGTAGAAATCGACCAACAATTCGGTTTGCTCGTGATAAACCTGCAGACGCTTGCGAATCGTTTCCTCGGTATCGTCTTCGCGCTGGATTAACGCCTCGCCGGTCTCATCGTCAAGGCCATCCTGTTTAGGGGGGTTATAGATAACATGATAAATACGCCCAGACCCCGGGTGAACGCGCCGGCCACTGAGCCGCTGAACAATTTCTTCATCTTCAACGCAAATTTCCAATACGTTATCAACTTCTACGCCTGCATCCAGCAACGCTTGCGCCTGCGGGATAGTGCGTGGAAAACCGTCAAACAGGAATCCATCGCGACAATCCTGCTGTGCAATTCGCTCCTGCACCAGCGCGATAATGATCTCATCAGACACCAGGCCACCACTACTCATAACCTGCTCAACTGTTTTGCCCAGCGTTGACCCCGCCTTCACCGCCGCACGCAGCATGTCTCCGGTAGATATTTGCGGAATACCGAATGCCTCCATAATAAATTGCGCCTGGGTGCCTTTGCCGGCACCGGGTGGCCCGAGAAGAATAATTCTCATAATTACCTCACTATTGCACCCCAGGGTGCCAAAATAAACGGTTTCAACACTCAGATACGATTGTTGTGGCTGCGCTGATGGCCTGCAAGATACACAGTAGCCAACAGCTGCACAAGCCGGCAAAAGCCTGTTTATTATTGCTCTTTCGCGCTCTTCCAGTAGCGATCCAGTTGCTCGGCGCTAACCGGCTCTGGATTAAGATCATCGAGATGTCCCGCTTGCCTGAGACTACGCTCAACGCTGGTTGTACGGCGGCAAAACTTTTCATTCGCATCTCGTAGCGCTTGCTCGGGATTTATTTCCAGTTTGCGCGCCACATTTACGCAGCTAAACAGCAGGTCACCCAACTCCTCGGCGAGTCTTTCACGCTTAGCTGCGCCCGCACTGGCTGGCGAAGCGGTTTCAACTTCCGCCAACTCCGCTTCGAATTCAAAGAGCTCCTGCTTTAAACTCGCCAATGCGCCCTGCTCGTCTGGCCAATCCAGCCCGATCGATGCCGCACGCTTTTGCAACTTGCGTGCGCGCAACATAGCCGGTAGTGCCAGTGGCACATCGTCGAACAAGCCGGCCTGGCGTTTGGCACGGCGCTCAGCTTGTTTGATGGCCTCCCAATTGCGCGCTACTTCGCTGGCCGCCATCGTGTCGCTATCGACTCCAGGCTCTGTGGCAGCTAAATCGCCATTAGGAAATACATGCGGGTGGCGTCGCAGCAGTTTTTCACAAAGCCCTTGCACCACAGCAGCGAAATCAAACTCGCGCGCCTCCTCGCCCAAGCGGGCAAGAAACACAACCTGGAACAATAAGTCGCCCAACTCATCTCCCACCGCAGTGGTTTGCTGCTGCTCAATTGCATCGGCCAGTTCGTAGACCTCTTCAATTGAATAGTTAATGATCGTTCGCGGCGTCTGCTGTAAATCCCAGGGGCAGCCACGTTCCGGCTCCCGGAGCCTGGCCATTATTTGCAGCAGGTCATCAATGCTGTAACTAGCCAATTTTTATAACTCCGCTATCGATGTTTGGCTACCTTTCGCGCTGCACGTTTATCACGTTGGGTAGCGTATTCAAACGGTTGGTAATTCTTAATAGCTGGGCAAGATCAAAAATTTCGAGCGTGAGTTTCATGTAGGCAATATTGTTATCACGGTTAGTATATGTATTAACGTTAACCAGGTTAACGCGCATCGCTGCCAGCAAGCTCGTGATATCGCCCAACAAACCAGTGCGATCATAGGCCTCGATGGTAACGTCGACGGGATAGCGCTCGCTGTATTCGCGCTGCACACCGCGCTGCCAATCGACATCGATAACGCGATCGGGTTGCTGTTCGCTAATTTGCAGGAATTTATCGCAGTCTTCGCGATGAATAGTAACGCCGCGAGCAACCGTAACATAACCCACAATAGTGTCGCCCGGGAGCGGCTTGCAGCACTGCGCCTGTTGCGTAACCAGATTGCCAACACCGGAAACGCTCACACCATCGCGCGGTGTGCGCGATGGTTTAACCGTGGTAAACAGCGAAACCTGTGCTTTGTCTGCCGGTGCAAAGGTGGCTTCTGCAACACGCATTACCTGCCCCATGCCAAGGTCACCCGCACCTAACGCGGCGTGTAAGTCTTCAACCGCATCGTAACCGAGTTGCTCGGCCAGTATGCGGTAGTCGACGCTGGTTAGCGCCATACGTTTCAGATCGCGCTCCAACAATATCTTGCCCGCTTCGATGTTGTGCCCGCGCGCCTGTTGGCGAAACCACGCTTTAACCTTGGCGCGCGCCCTCCCAGATGTAAGAAAACCCAGGTCGCGACGCAGCCAGTCGCGGTTTGGCCGCACTTCGTTGCCGGTAATTACCTCAACCTTCTGGCCATTTCGCAGTATCGTATTCAGCGGCACGATACGGCCATCCACTTTCGCACCCCGGCAGCGATGACCTACCTCGGTGTGAATGTGATAGGCGAAATCTACTGGCGTCGCACCGGCTGCCACGTCTACCACGTGCCCCTTCGGCGTAAACACATAGATGCGGTCGCTGGCGAAATCTTCGCTTAGCTCTTCGGCCAGGTCGCCAATATTGCCCTGTGACTCGCCAGCTTTCAGCGTCTGCCGCAGCCACTCAATTTTCTGCTCATAGCCGGTTGCAGACTTGTCGACATCGGTGCCCTTGTAAATCCAATGCGCACAAAGACCCAACTCTGCCTCGCGATGCATTTCGTGGGTTCGTATCTGGATCTCTACCACCTTGCCATCGGGGCCGACTACCGCCGTGTGCAAGGAGCGATAGCCGTTCAGCTTGGGGTTGGCGATGTAATCGTCAAACTCGCCCGGTATGTTGCGCCACAACGAATGCACGATGCCCAGGCAAGCGTAACAATCGCGCACCTCATCAACCAGAATGCGTAGCGCGCGAATGTCATACACCTGATCGAAGGCTACTCGCTTGCGACGCATTTTTTTCCAGATGCTGTAAATATGCTTGGCGCGGCCCACCACTTCAGCATTAATACCCGCGCTGGAGAGCGCAGTATTTACCTGCGAAATAACATCGCGGATAAACGCGTCGCGATCGAGCCGCTTGCCATCGAGCTGTGCGGCAATACTTTTATAGTCGTCGGGTTCGAGGTAGCGGAATGCAATATCCTCTAGCTCCCACTTGATATGACCAATACCCAACCGGTGCGCCAGTGGCGCATAAACGTCGGCCACTTCACGCGCAATCCTGCGCTGCACATCGGCGGGCGCATGCTTAAGCTCGCGGATCGTCTGCGTGCGCTCGGCCAGTTTGATAAGGCCCACGCGAACATCATCAACCAGCGCCACTAGCATTTTTCTCAGGTTATCAACCTGTGCGCCGCGCTGGCCCAGCACTGGCTCGTTCTCGTTATCTCGCGTGGATAGCGCTGCGACACGCAATACACCAGCCAGCAAGTTGGCGACTTCATCGCCAAGTTCGCTGCGCACTGTATCAATGGGTAATGCACCGGATGCCACTACCGGGTAGACCACTGCGGCAATCAGGGATTCTTCGTCGAGTTGCAGCTCACTGAGAATGGCCGCCATTTCGAGGCCACTTTCGAGGTAACCGGGCCGCTGGTGGCTAACGTCGCTGTGCTGTTCAAGCAGCGGCTCGCCGGCAAGCGCACATGCGCGCTTGATACGCGCGCGATCTTCGCCACTTGCAAAGCCAGGCAGCTGTGCAATCCATGCCGCCGTATCGAAGTCGCCGCTCTCGGTTTGTGGTAATTGACGGACCTGTACCATGGTTACACTAAACTCGCCTGGGCTCAGCGCCCCGCTGGTTGGTCGAAAACACCGGTCGAAAGGTAGCGATCACCGCGATCACAAATGATAACCACGATGACCGCATGCCGCAGCTCACGCGCCAACTGGAGCGCACCGTACACTGCACCGCCAGAGGATACGCCGCAAAAAATACCTTCACCCGCAGCCAACTCGCGCATTGTATTTTCAGCATCAACCTGGTTGATGTCGATAATGCGATCGACCCGCGGCGCTTCGTATATTTTTGGCAGGTAAGCCTGTGGCCAACGCCGGATCCCGGGTATGCTGGAATTTTCCTGTGGCTGTAATCCGACGATTTGAATCGCGTCGTTTTGTTCCTTCAGGTAACGCGACACACCCATAATGGTGCCGGTGGTTCCCATTGAACTGACAAAATGGGTGATTTTGCCCGCGGTTTGACGCCAAATTTCGGGGCCGGTTCCGCGGTAATGTGAATCCGGGTTATCCGGGTTGGCGAACTGGTCCAGCACGCGACCCTCGCCGCGCGCCTGCATGGCCAGCGCAAGATCGCGCGCGCCTTCCATGCCCTGCTCACTACTCACTTCGATCAGTTGCGCGCCGTATGCGCTCATTGCCAACTTGCGTTCATCGCTCATATGGCTGGGCATGATTAACACCATCCGATAACCCCGAATCGCCGCAGCCATCGCCAACGCAATTCCGGTATTGCCTGACGTGGCCTCGATCAGGGTATCGCCGGGCTTTATCTCGCCGCGTGCTTCAGCCTGCACAATCATATTGAGTGCGGGCCTGTCCTTAACCGAGCCGGCGGGGTTATCGCCCTCGAGCTTTAGCAATACTTGATTGTCATTGCAGTCCATTCGCTGCAGCCGTACCAACGGCGTGTTGCCAACGCAGGCGTCGATAGTCGGTATGCCGGGTATGGAAGGGTGATTCACGTGTTTCTCTGGCATATATGCATGCGTGTATGGCGCCGGGCGAGCGCGGGTAGGATTAAACGGGCATTATAGCGAAAACCATCGCGAATACCCCCGTCGGCGGGCCGCGCAACCCATTCGCCGAACATCGCTTATCTGTTGTAATAAGTACAGGCAACGCACATATAATGGGCTGTGCGCTGCACGGGGGCGCTTGTTTTACCGCTCGATTGACATCTGATTTATAGCGTGCCAACGGGAAGCACGATCATGCCAACACCCAATTCTATCCAGGCCGAAGCGCATGCAAGCGCAATCAAGCGCACGGCTATGGGCAAGCTCCTATTGTGGCACAGTGCTATAGCCATATTCGCAATTGCCGCGATATGGCTGGCTCCATTATTCCAGCCGAGCCTGCAGACAGCGCCAAACAACAAGCCGCTAGCGCAAATCATATGGCCCAGTGCTGTTATTTTGCTCTGGTGGATTGCCGTTGCTGCGCTGCTGGTGTTTATTCACCAACGCTTGCGCGGCAAGCGGCGTTTGCCTGTAGCAGAACCTGGGCAAGGCAATGCACCAGCGATGAGTGGTACAAGGCAAAGCGCTGCACTAGTTGACACTACGTTACAGGAGCTTGAGTTAGCGCGCGAGCAAGCCATTCAGTCGAGCCGCATCAAGTCCAGCCTGATCGCGCGGGCGAGTCACGAATTACTCACACCACTGAATTGCATCAGTGGCTTCGCAGGTATATTGCAAAAAGAAAATCTCTCTGCACCTGAAAGACAGGAATACCTGCAGCTAATTACAGACAACGCGCAGCAACTGCAAACCCTGGTCAATGACCTGATCAGTTTCGCCGACCGTCACAGCGCCGCAGTGAATATCGAATACAAGCCAACCCGTATGCATACTTTGCTATCTTCGGTAGCACGCTCATTCTCACAAACCGTGCAAGAGCGTGGGCTAGGAATGGACCTTGCGATTGAAGCGGTGCAAAGGATTGAAATGGATACCGATCCAGTGCGCCTGCGACAAATGCTTTCCAACCTCGTGGTCAACGCTATTCGCAATACAAAGGCCGGCCAAATTACGCTTACCGCGCAACTCAATCAAACCGGCCAGAACACTGCCAAGCTGGATATAAGCGTTCAGGATACCGGTATCGGTATTGCACCACAGCGCCTGGCAACTTTGCGCGCGGAACTTGCCAGCGGTAGCAGCGCGGTGCGCAAGCGCCGACGAAAATACGACAGTGACGACACAGAAAATAGTCTGCGTATTCCCGGTGCGGAGACCCCCGGGCTCGGCTTTGGGCTTGGTTTACCGATTGTTGCGGACCTTGCCGACCGCATGGGTGCGGCGCTGCATATCGAGAGCGAGGTTGATAAAGGCAGCCGATTTACACTGTCGCTGCCGGCTCGCAACTGGCGAAAAATTGAATTGAGTGAAAGCAATGACAAAACACAGCCTAGGGCTCATAGCCGCCACAAGGAGGACAGCGAGGACAAAAGCCACGGCGCTGCGCCCGCGCTGGTAGTCGACGACAACAGCTCCAACCGGCGCCTGTTGCAACACTTGCTAACGAGTGCCGGCCACGCTTGTGATACCGCGGCAAATGGCGAAGATGCCCTGGCGCTATTACGTGAGCGGCGCTATGCGTGGCTGTTTATCGATATCACCATGTTCCCGATGGATGGGCCGACACTGTTGAAGCAACTACGCCAGCTACCCGGGCTTGCGCAGGTGCCTTGTATCGCATGCACCGCGTTGTTGCAGCAGGAAGATACCCGGCGTTTTCGCGAGCTTGGCTTCGACGCCATACTCGCCAAACCCATTGACGTTAATAATATTGCCACGCTGGCGCAGCGTTTTGATATTTCCCCCGCGGAAGGCGCCGCCAACGCCGCGATGGATTCCGTATTCGACATTGCCGGTGCAATTTCCCACGCTTCGGGTAACAGCCAGGTGGCCTGCCAAATAACAGGGCTTTTACATCAGGAACTCGAACAAGCGTTGCAGGTTCAACAACGCGGGCTGGCCAGCAATGATGACAAGCTAAAACATTTTCACCAGCTCAATGGCAGCGCTTCGCTGGGCGGCACACCTAAACTCAAGCGCATGCTGGTTGAGCTGGAATCGCTGCTGCGCGGGGATGAAGATGTGCAGCCGCAGGAGCTTGCACGACTGGAAGCGGCGCTAGCTCAGCACCAGCGGGAGCTAATTAACTGGCTCTCAGAACACGATCTCGAAACTTTGTTTGCTGCCCACTAGGCGTAGAGCTCACGCGTTTTCATTGGCCGCTCACCGAGTAATGGGTGCAGTGCTGCGCGCGTTAATCGTTTGGCAAATTTACGCGCCTCGGGTTTTTCAAAATCACCTGTCGCCAACAAGGCCAGGATCTCGCCGCTGGCGACCAACGCCTGCGTTTGTTCGGCAACCTGCGACGGCGAAAAAACTTCGCCGTGCGCTGCATTCTGTTTGCGCTGAAAACCATGGCCGGCGAAGTAACTGTAATATTGCGCGCTTACAATCGGCTCATGGGTATCACAGGTATATTCGAAATTCAGTGCGAACCCCATTATTTCGATAAGCGCAAACTCAAATTTTCGTAAGGCAACTTCAACGTTGTGGCTGCGTGCGCTGCGCTCACCATCGCTGGCTGTGCCTGCCTGCCTGCCCAGTGCATCAAGGCCACACAATTCCTGCAAAGTATTGCGGTAATGGCTGTATATATCCTGGCAAAACTCGTTGGCCCTGCCCAGGCGCAGCAGCAGCTCGTTCATATACAGCGCCGCATAGAGCGTGTCGCGCGACATTCTCGGCGCTGCTTGCAATGCTTCAATACTGCGCAGGCTTTTTAGTTCGGAACGACCGGCAAAGCCCAGCGAAAGCTCGGCGAAAGGCTGAAGGTTGGCGCGTAACCCCATGCCAGCTTTACCCTGGCCGCGCAAGCCTTTGCAAACGACCGACAAGCGGCCATGGTGCTCGGAAATAAAATCGACGATCGCCGAAGTCTCGCGGTACGGGCGCTGGTGCAAGACAAAGACGCGGGTTTGCTCTACGCTAGCCATGGCAGATTTCAGCGCGTCTCGCTATAGCCAAGACTTTGCAACATGCGCTCGTCGTCCGACCAGCTGGCCTTCACCTTAACCCAAAGTTTTAGCATAACCTTGGTATCGAGCAGCCGCTCAATATCTGTACGCGCCTCGCTACCTATGGCCTTTAAATTCGCGCCCGACTTGCCAACCAGTATTTTTTTCTGGCCATCGCGTTCTACCCAGATAAGCGCGCTAATAGTTGTTAACCTGGCTTCGCTTTCAAAACGCTCAATCTCGACGGCTGCTTTATGTGGCAGCTCCTCACCCATCGCGCGCATAATTTTTTCGCGAATAATTTCAGCCACCAGAAAGCGCTCGCTGCGATCGGTTATCTGCTCTGCAGGGAAAAAATGTGCTTGTTCGGGTAGGCGCTTGCGAATAGCCCCCTGCAGCGCGTCTACGTTGTGCCCCGACTTGGCGGAAACTGGAATAATGTCGGCCCAGGAAAGTTCCGACGCCAGGCTTTGAATGTGCGGCAACAGGCGTGCCTTTTCAACCAGGCGGTCGACCTTATTAATCGCCAGTATTACAGGCGCCTCGGTTGGCTTGATACTGGCAGCGACGAATGCATCCTCTTCGGTCCACTGCAGTCGATCCACCACCAACACCACCACATCAACATCCAGCATGGCGCTGGTTGCCGCCTTGTTCATGTAGCGATGAATCGCGGAGTCGTGTTTGCGCTGTACACCCGGCGTATCAACAAATACGGTCTGGTACTGTTCATGGGTATCGATACCCATCACCTGGTGACGCGTAGTTTGCGGTTTACGCGAGGTAATACTTATTTTTTGCCCGAGTATTTTATTCAGCAGCGTCGATTTGCCAA
This sequence comes from Pseudomonadales bacterium, assembly GCA_013043705.1. Taxonomy (GTDB): domain Bacteria; phylum Pseudomonadota; class Gammaproteobacteria; order Pseudomonadales; family UBA7434; genus UBA7434. The sequence continues at coordinate 6,688 of JABDNS010000086.1, read as the reverse complement.
CATTGGGCCGGCCTACAATCGCCACATAGCCGCAGTATTGTGGCGCGGCAATATTTTCCTGGGGCGGTTTTTTTTGCTGGTCTTTCACGTACTGGTATCCGGATCGGCGGGCTTCGCGCCAAGCTTTTGCAACATTAGTTCAGCGGCGTGCTGTTCGGCAACCCGCCTGCTGGGCGCCTCACCGCTGGTGTGCCCTGCAACGCCCTGTACCGAGCAGCTTACCCGAAAGTAGCGCTGGTGCGCAGGCCCACTGGCATCGCGAACCTGGTACACGGGTAACACCTGCAAGGTCTTTTGGGTATGCTCCTGCAGCCGCGTTTTCGCGTCTTTTTGACGCTCGCCGGGTTCTATACGCTGTAATTCTTGTTCCATTAGCGCCAGTATCACGCGTCGCGCTGACGCGAAGCCGCCGTCAAGGTAGACTGCGCCGATAACCGCTTCTACCGCGGCAGCAAGAATGGATGCGCGAACATCGACACCACTTTGCTCGCCCTTGCCCAGCACCAGCACCGGGTGAAGCTGCCAATTCGATGCAAGTGACGCCAGCGTATCGCCACGCACCAACTTCGCCCGGGCGGTAGTTAATACGCCTTCCGCCTCATCGCGATAAGTAAGGTAGAGATACTCGGACACTACCGCATCGAGAATCGCATCGCCTAGAAACTCCAGCCGCTCGTTGTCGGGCGAGCCCGCGCTGCGATGCCGCAGGGCCTGGTGGAGCAGTTCGACGTTAGCAAAGGTATGACCCACACGCTCCTGCAGGGCATCCAGGCCGGATTCACTCAACATCGCGAACACTCCGCGCGCAATTGCACTACGAGGCTTGGTTGAAGCAAGAATAATTCGAGGGGGAGAACTCGACGATAGCGTTCTAACGGCCGGTTAGTGAAATTTCAACTTCGTTATTGTCGAACACCATAACTACATCGACATTGCCAAACAGGTTCACCCGCTTTTCATAATTTGCATTAACCACATAGCCGGTATTTTCTTTTCTCACACTAATATCTTTCGCGCTTATCGCTTCAACCATATCGATATACATGCGCTTGTTGAGTTTATCCACGATATCTTCTTTTTTAACCGTGGGGTCACCGTTGAACTGCTCCTGTAGATCACCCAATATCGATTTGATGTTCCAGTTTTCAACATAGAACGGCACCATCTTTACTGCGCAGGTAATAGAAACACCGCAAACAAGAATGGCGACCAGCATGCTGAGCATGCCCATACCGTATTGCCTGTGAGCACTGGATGAGCGGTGAGCGCTTAAGCGAGTTTCGTTTGTGCTGTTCATGATCAACCTCTGTTGCTGTGTGCGCTACGCCCTCTGTTGCTGCGCGCGCAACGTATAGACGCTAGCTATATTGCAATTTTAGCACTGTCGCGATCTGCTCGCTAAATGCTCAGTCAAACCCGCCAGCCCTGGAAAAAGTTGGCAAATTCCAGCCTGGCTTCTTGTGCATCCAGATGGCGACCGCCCTGCCCACAATGCGCGACTCGTGCACCGAGCCCCATTCGCGGCTATCGGCGCTGTTATCGCGATTGTCGCCCATCATATAGTAGTGCCCTTCGGGCACCACCAGCGAGCGATCGTCGTTGCGATTAACCGTAATATTAAGCTGGATCTGGTGCTCAACATCACCAAGCTGCTCAAGGCGCTGTCGGTAGATCGAACGCTTGTTCCCCGCGAGCGGCTTTTGCGGCTGCATTTCGCCATTGATATACAAGACCTTGTTTTTGTACTCGACTTTGTCACCAGGCAAACCGACCACTCGTTTGATGTAGTACTGGTCCTTGTGCGGTGGGAAGAAAACCATGACATCGCCGCGCGCCGGGTCGTTATTATCCATCACCTTGTTGCGCAAAATTGGCAGGCGAATACCGTAGGTGTATTTGTTAACCAGGATAAAGTCGCCAACCAGCAGGGTTTGCTCCATTGAGCCTGACGGGATCTGGAATGGCTCGTATAAGAAAGAGCGAATAACAAAGACCAGCGCCAGCACCGGCGTTAGCGCTCGTGCATTTTCCACCAACATCGGCTCTTTGGCACCAGCGTCGCGATGCTTGCGCAGCCAAACAATATCAGCAATCCAGATTGCCGCGCCGAGCACAATTAACGCAAACAGGATTAAAGGAAAATTGATATCCATAAGGTTTTCTATTCAGAACTTTTCAGGGTTTAACTATCGACTTTCAGCACGGCCAGGAATGCCGACTGCGGAATTTCCACGCTGCCAACCTGCTTCATGCGCTTCTTGCCTGCCTTTTGCTTTTCCAGCAGCTTACGCTTGCGTGTTGCATCGCCACCGTAACATTTTGCGGTAACATTTTTACGCAACGCCTTCACAGTTTGCCTGGCAATAACATGCCCGCCAATAGCGGCTTGGATAGCCACATCAAACATTTGCCGCGGAATCAATTCCTTCATCGCTTCTACTAAAGCGCGCCCGCGCGATTCCGCCAGATCGCGGTGCACGATAATGGCCAGTGCATCTACCCGTTCGCCATTAATCAGCACGTCCAACCTAACCAGCTTGGCCGCCTCAAAGCGCTCGAAGTGATAATCCAGCGATGCATAGCCCTTGCTACAGGACTTCAGCCTGTCGAAGAAATCCAGCACCACTTCGTTCATCGGCAGCTCGTAAGTTAGCGATACCTGCTTGCCCATGAATTGCATGTCTTTTTGCGTGCCACGCTTTTCAACACACAGGGTGATTACACTGCCCAGGTAATCTTGCGGCACCAGAATATTCGCTCGCACGATTGGTTCGCGCATCTCGGTAATGCTTGCCACATCGGGTAGGCGCGAAGGGTTATCTACCTCTACCGTTTCACCCTGTGCGGTTACCACCTCGTAAATTACCGTTGGCGCAGTGGTGATCAAATCCAGGTTGTACTCGCGCTCCAGTCGCTCCTGGATAATCTCCATATGCAACATGCCCAGGAAACCACAGCGGAAACCAAACCCGAGTGCATCGGAAACTTCAGGCTCATAAAACAACGAGGCATCGTTCAACGTAAGCTTGGCCAGTGCCTCGCGAAACGATTCGTAATCATCGGAGCTCACGGTAAACAAGCCCGCGTATACCTTGGGCTGCACTTTCTGGAAGCCGGGCAGCGCCTCTACGCCGCTATTATTGGCATGCGTAAAGGTATCGCCCACCGGTGCGCCGTGTATGTCTTTAATGCCTGCAACCACATAACCCACTTCACCTGCGGCCAATGCATCGAGTGGTTTCTTGTTTGGGGTGAATACGCCAAGCTCGTCGACCTGGTGACTCTTGCGCAAACTCATGGCGACAATTTTGTCGCGTTTGTGCAATGTACCCTGCACTACTTTAACCAGCGACACGACGCCCAGGTAGTTGTCGAACCAGGAATCAATAATTAGCGCTTTCAAAGGCGCGTCACGATCGCCCTCGGGTGGTGGAATAAGCTGCACGATTTGTTCAAGTACATCTTCCACGCCCTCGCCCGACTTGGCGCTGACACGGCATGCTAAACTGGCATCGACACCGATAATGTCTTCAATTTCCTGCGCAACGCGATCCGGCTCGGCCTGCGGCAAGTCCATCTTGTTAAGTACAGGTAACACTTCAAGGCCCTGCTCAATGGCGGTGTAGCAGTTGGCAACCGATTGCGCCTCAACACCCTGCGCCGCGTCGACGATTAACAGTGCGCCCTCGCAAGCCGCCAGCGAGCGCGAGACTTCGTAAGAAAAATCAACGTGGCCGGGCGTGTCGATAAAGTTAAGCTGGTAAGTCTCGCCGTCGCGCGCCTTGTAGTGCAAAGTAACGCTCTGCGCCTTGATGGTGATGCCCCGCTCACGCTCGATATCCATCGAATCAAGCACTTGCTCTGCCATTTCCCGCTGGGTGAGCCCACCACAGGTTTGGATAAAGCGGTCGGCCAGCGTCGACTTGCCATGATCGATATGCGCGATGATGGAGAAGTTGCGAATGCGTGCATCAGCCGGATTCATATTGCAGCCTGGCCTGGCTGCCAGGCAAGCGTAAAACCGCGCATGCACGGGCTTTGCACACAGCTAGAATTTAGCGGTTTGGCGAGCGCCGCTGGCGCCAATTGTTGCGACATCGCGTTATCGGGCTTCGGGAATGAGCGTGAGCAGAGACGTGGAAATCGCCGCGGATTGTATAGCATGCGGCGGTGCTTCGCTATTGGAGTAAATGTAGAATAAAAGCGGACAATGCGGGCCTAAGCAAAGCCTGCGCGTGGCATACAAGCATTGTGCGAATCGCCGGAATAAACGAGCCTGAACGATCCGAATTGATCAAGCGTGGGCGAGCCGCAGCAAACGCGGCTCCAGCGCGCTACGCTCCGAGGGCAGTGCCAGGCGACGCGCCAGCAGCATCCCGCCACCCAGGCCGAGCGCCGCGCAGGCCGCAACGGCCAAATCTGCCAGCGCCAAAAATTCTGCCAAAATAGCTGCAGACAACATTCCGAACAACGGCACTAAATAGGCCAAAACGGAAGCGCGGCTCAGCGCACCTTCGGGTACCGCTACTTCGACCCACTGTCCAACCGCCAGCAAGCCAGCTTGCTCGGCATCGCAACGCACCGGGTAGTGCCGTTGCCTACGCGCAAACCAGCGCTGCAATACACCCTGGCCGCAGGCATGCTTCGCGCTGCATGAGCCGCAGGTGGTCTGTTGAAATGCCTCCACCCAGACCGTGGTCGGTTGCTGGGCGTGGCCACGCTGAACCGAAACAACGCGCGCGCGCTCTACGCTATGCCCGGCCTGGTGATTGCCGGGGTCAGTACCCTCTGGTGGTGTGAGTGATGATAGAACCATACATTTACCGTTTGTTCTGGCCATGCCAACAATGTGCCCGTGAACAATTATACGCGCAAGCTGCGTTGCGAGCCTATCTTACTGCCACAATATAAGTGCCACGCTCCGCCGATAAAAAGCCGAGTGCCGCGGATAAAAAGCCGAGTGCCGCGGAAAAAAGACGAGCGCTACGGCTGGCGGCTTACCGACGCTGCGATCCGTTTCGCGGCGCGGCGCGGGATTTCACCGACTACAGTAACACTAAAGCGCCCAAGCGCATCGTTGGCAACAATGGTATGCGCCGTGGTGGCGCCACGTTGCTCAGTGTGTTGGCCCATGGCGGACTGCTCGTCTACAAATACGCTAAACGCCGTTAATCCATCGCTGAACATTTGCGCACCAGGATCAATGTCGCCGCCACCCGCCGATGCAACGGGTTGCGATTGCATAAAGGCCGGCGGCACCCAACCGACTTTCCACGCCAGGGGCTGACGCTGTGCAGTTTCGCCAGCCGCCGACGCTGGCCGGGGCTTCCCGGCCACTTTGAGCTGCGGCTCCAAATCCTCATCGGCGATATCCTGGCCAATACCAATTTGCGTGTATTCAAATCGCTCCAACACCTGCCCAGCTTCGTCCACCATCAGCGATCGCAATAAAAGCTTGCTCTCGTTATCCAGCGCGAGCTTGAATCCATGGCGATACTGATCCTTGGGCAACAGGTCGATCAATATTACGTCGCGGCCAGCCACCCGCCCCTGCCCGGCAAAAATAACCTGGTAAGGTTCGCTCAGCGCTGCGAAGCGCGCCGCGTAATGGCTGGTAAAATCTCCGCTACCCGCAACGGCCGACACGCCGCTTGCGCTTTTCAATTCAACTTCGCCGTTCACCTTGTCAATGCACAACACCGTATCACCGCGCCTGATCACCTCGCGCGGCTCTCCGCTAAGGTGAACCAGTCGCTCGCGACGAACGCCATTTTTGACCGAGTGATAAATGCGCATCGACTGCATACGCCGGCCCTCGGTGTAAACCAGGCTACCACTGTAGTTAAGCCTGGAGGCATTACTGCCCATTTCCATCAGCCATTGCTCGGGCGTTGCAGCGCTGGCATTGTTTGTACTGTTAGCACTTGCGCTAAGCAACAGTGCCGCAAGCCCCAACGAAACACCAAGTGCTGTCCCTAGCGAATTGCCAAGCAATTTATTAAACCAGGAGCCAATGCCGAAGCGGCCGTCGCGTGGCAGCTTGGATAAGCGCATTCCACGCCTGCGATGCAGGTTACGGAGTAAAAGCATATTGCTATTTAAATGCAAGGCAGGCTTACTCGCTTTCAAAATTGGCAACACGCGCGAACGGCGCAATACCATGGCCACGCTGCGCGGCGGCATTACTTGCATGCTGCAATAAATAGCGCCGCAAACGTTCTTCGGCAATTTTCGAATTGGGTGCCGGGCTAACGGCAGCCACACCAGACGCGGATTGCGACGGCAGCACTACACCCGCGGTATTCGCAACCGCTCCAAAATTGCCACCACCTGGCGTTGAAAGCACCTCAACCGCGGCAACCCGCGACGGCTCAGTAGCTGTGTTGGCGCCCTGGTATTGTTGCACGCCAATCACAACCGCAAACGCGACTGAGGCGGCAACCGCCACGCGTGACCACATTGGTGCCCGAAATTCCCCGCGATGCACCGCTGCCGCAGGTAGCGCTTCAGCTGCCAGGCGTTGGGTAACCAACGCCGCAAAGCCCGGCGCCGCCGCGTGGCCACACTCATCGGCAAGCGCTTCACGCGCCACCTGGTATCGGCTCCATTTCGACATCAGTACATCGCGCTCGGTGTCTGGAATATGCTCGAGTTTTTTCAGCAGCGCCACGGTTTCAAATTCTTCGAG
>JABDNS010000084.1 GCA_013043705.1 Pseudomonadales bacterium | reverse complement strand
ACTATGCGCGGCCTTCGAGAGTGCAAACTTTCGCCGGGAATGCCAGGGCATTCTAAAAATTCCATAACAGTTGCGGGGTGGAGCAGTCTGGTAGCTCGTCGGGCTCATAACCCGAAGGTCGTTGGTTCGAATCCAGCCCCCGCTACCAAAATATTAAAGGGTCCGCATGGCGGGCCCTTTTTTTTGGTGAGGGGTATGGTGAGAACCAACCCTGGTTCGACCAATTGCAAAGCAATTGGCAACGATTCGTGCTGTTTGCGAATCGCCCGCAGGGGCGAAAAAGCCCCCCGGCTTTTTCGATTCATCCAGCCCGCTGTTTATTAAAAACCTACTACTTGCTTCTCCGGCTCTGGCCCCGATGATATTTCAAATCGATTGCGGCCATTGCCTTTCGCTTCGTACAGTGCGTTATCAGCAAGCTTGATGTAATCCTCGTAGCAGCCACTGGCCGAAGGCTCAATACTTACCGCGCCGGCACTCACGGTTACCTGCAGCGGCTCCGCGGGAGTTGCCGCTGGCGCACCATGCACGGCCTTGATCAAACGATCCAGCGCGTGTTGCAAATTTTGCGGTTCGCACTCCGGGAACAGCAATAAGAATTCTTCCCCGCCCCAGCGACACAAAATATCCGCAGGTCGCAAACTCTTTATCAACATTTTCGCCACGTGGCAGATAACCTTATCGCCGGCATCGTGGCCATGCGTATCGTTAACCTTTTTAAAGTGGTCGATGTCGATCATTGCCATCGCCATCGGCTTGCCTTTACGCTGCATGGAATCCCATTCCCGTTTCAGCAGTTTTTCACCACCGCGGCGGTTCCATATGCGCGTCATGGGATCTATGAGTGATGCACGCTCGGCCTCTTTTAATTCTTCCAGCAAGCCGGTATGCGCTTCGCTAAGCGATGCCGCCTGCAGTTCCGACTGCACCATGGCAGCGAGGTCGCGCAATACGATTAGTTCATCTTCGGTGATTTCGCGCGGCTGCTGGTCTATCGCACATAGCGTACCAATTCGCGTGCCGTCGGCCATCACCAACGGACAACCCGCATAAAAGCGAATACTCGGTGCTTCGGCAACCAGTGGATTGTCATGAAAGCGCTCATCCTCCAACGCGTTGCCTACTACTAAAGGCTCATCATGCATGATGGCATGCCCGCAAAAAGAAATATCGCGTGGGGTTTCCTCTACATCCAGACCCTGGATCGATTTAAACCACTGTCGATCCGAATCGACCAGTGAAACAGCTGCAATAGGTACACCAAGCGTGCGGCAAACCAGGCGCGTAATGCGTTCGAATCGCTCCTCTACGGGCGTATCGAGAACGCGCATTGATTTCAAGCGGGCCAGCCGCTCGGCTTCATTTTCGGGGGTGGGTGCTTTGATCATCTTTGTTTCCAGTTTAAATTTATGCGAGCTTCGCTTCGGGGTTGAATCCCGCTCGCGCCAAAAGCTCATTTACGGCTGTTGTTGAAAAATCTTTTAATAAAGTTAGGTCTGACTCGTTTAGTTGGCGGGGTTTCACATCTAGCAAACAAAGTGTTCCCACTCTAATGTTGTCTGCCACCATCAGCGGCGCGCCCGCGTAAAAACGCACGCCCTGGCCGGCCTCTAATAGCGGGTTATCGGCAAACTTGGGGTCAGCCAGAATGTCCTCGATAACCAGGACGTCATCGCCAAGTATGGCGTGGGCGCAAAATGAAAACTCGCGTGGAAGTTCCACAACATCGCTACCTTGCACCGACTTAAGCCAGTGTCGATCCTTGTCGACAAAAGACAGGCCCGATATCGGCACATCAAAGATACTCGCCAACATTCGGGTAATTCGCTCGAAACGCTCCTCAATTGGCGTATCCAGTACATTCAAGCTTTGCAAAACCTGTAACCTGAGTTTTTCATTGTGCGGAATTGCTGCTGCGCCCAAAATACTACCCCTGATGACTAGTTTAATTAATCAACGAATACGGCTGCCCGCTTGGCCTAGGCACGCCACTAGCGACCAAATCCTGGCCACGAATTCTTTCTGGTTCTTGCTTTTTCAGGATAGCTGGCGCTGCAACGGGCGAGAAAATTAGGCCAGCAAGGAGAAGTGGTTAACATTTTTTAGAAAGGGAACGCGTGAGTTGGGGACAGCTTACTTTTGGTCAGTTACCAAAAGTAAGCTGTCCCCGCAAAGAAAACTGTTATCGACCCCTACTTTTGTACTTCGAGCAACTTTGCGGTTGAGGCGAGTAGCTGGTTGGCGTAGGCATCGGCATCGACGCGCAGCTCGCGGTATTTCCAGGGCTTGAGATACCAATCCTGCAACGTGGCGATAATAATTGTTGCAACACCTTGCGCGTCATCCGTTCTTAGCTGGCCCTGCGCCACACCTTCCTCGATAAGAAGCTGCATAGCCCGCATCGATCGCATTTCAATATTTTTCGAGCGCAGCTGTTGCTCTGGCTCCAGCGTGTGCGTTTCAAAATACAGCAGGAAAAACCACGGCTGCAGCGGTGTTGAAATATAAATGTGGGTGCGAATAGCCTGTTGCAAACGCCGCCAGGGATCCTGCTCCGAAAGCACTGCGGCGTCCAAACTGTGGTTGATATGATCGACAACCACCTGCGCCATTAGCACCAAATCCTGCTTGCTCTGCAGGCAGGCATACAGGCCACCCATGCTAATGCCCGTGCCGGTAGACAGTTCACGCAAACTCATAGCCTCGAAACTGCGCTGCGCACAGATCTTGAACGTGGCCTGGAAGATCTTCTTCAGGTTGGCAATGGCCACCGGCCTGCGCTTGGTTTTGATCGATTCTTTGCAAAGATCGTATAACAGCTCATAGACGCCATCGTTGGCATATGGAAATGCCTTGCTGAACGAGGCGAAATCGTCGAATTCGAGCAGGGGAATGAACGTGGCCGGATCGGCGACTTGCACTGGTTGCATTGCCGGCGCGCCCTCGGGAGCTGGGTGGAGCATTGTTGAGGAGTTGGTCATGGTGCCCGCCCTCGCGGATCCTAAACTCGTAACTGGATTATTTTTGTCCATTTTGTAATCAATGATCTCTTTCAATTACAGGCCTGTCAATCGACGCAAACCGCTTGCCATATCAACGATGACAGCATACTATAAATTACGAGCGCTCGCTCTTTTTTAACCACAAGAGGAACACTGCCATGCTGAGCTTTTACTTTGCCCTCGCGGCCATAGCGATGGTGCTTGTCATGACTTACCACAGCTTGTCGCTGGGCATCACCGCTGCCTGCCTGGGCCTGGCCTTTCTACTGGGCGGCGCGCTAGACGTAGCTGGCTGGCTGCAAGCAATGCTACTCGCCGCCGCCGCGATCACCGGCCTGCTTTCTATCCAGAGCCTACGCCAGCGCTTTATTTCTGCCCCGCTGTTCAAGTGGTTCAAGGGCGTGTTGCCCGAACTGTCAGAAACCGAACAGGAAGCGATCGATGCGGGCACAGTGTGGTGGGACGGCGAGTTGTTCTCGGGCCAGCCCGACTGGAACAAACTGCTTGCCAACCCCCTGCCCACGCTCAGCGCAGAAGAACAGGCGTTTCTCGACGGCCCGGTAAACGAGCTGTGTCGCATGGCGGACCGCTGGAATATCAATCACAACTGGAAAGTCATCCCTGAAGAGGTTACCGATTTTATCCATGACAACGGCTTTCTGGGCATGATTATACCCAAAGCCTACGGCGGCCTAGAACTCAGCGCCGTAGCTCAAACAGAGGTGATTACCCGTATTGCCCAGGCTGGCCAATGCATTGGCAACTACATTGCTGTGCCCAACTCTTTGGGGCCTGGCGAACTGCTAATCAAATACGGCACTGATGAACAGCGAGACTACTACCTGCCGCGCCTAGCCAAAGGGCAAGAACTACCCTGCTTTGCATTAACCGGCCCGCACGCAGGTTCCGATGCCACCTCGTTGCCCGATGTGGGCGTGGTGTGCAAAGGTAAGTACAACGGCAAAGAATTATTGGGCATCAAGCTGAATTTCGATAAGCGCTACATCACGCTTGCGCCGGTTGCCACATTAATCGGTCTGGCCTTCAGGCTGGAAGACCCCGATCACTTGATTGGCGACAAGGACGACCACGGCATTACCTGTGCCCTGCTGCCGCGCGACACCAAGGGCGTTGAGATTGGCCGGCGGCACATGCCGGTGGGCGAAGCCTTTTTGAATGGCCCTATTGTAGGCAAAGACGTATTCATCCCGCTCGACAATATTATTGGCGGCGTTGAAAACGCCGGCAAAGGCTGGCGCATGCTGGTTAACTGCCTGTCGGTGGGTCGTTGTGTAACCCTGCCTGCGGTAAGCAACGCGATGGGCCAGAACATGACCATGGGCACCACAGCCTACGCTTCATTGCGCAAACAATTTGGTGTGGCGATAAAAGAATTCGAGGGCGTGCAAAAACCGCTGGCTCGCATTTGCGGCTATTCCTACATTATTAACGCAGCGCGGCTGCACACCGCGCAGTCATTGGGCTTCGGTGAAAAACCCAGCGTGCCCTCGGCCATACTCAAATACCACTGTACCGAAATGAGCCGTCAAATTGCGATCGACGCGATGGATATTCACGGCGGCAAGGCGGTTATGTTGGGCGAGCGAAATTATGTGGCAGATGGCTATACCTCGGTTCCGATTGCCATTACCGTCGAAGGCGCGAACATCATGACGCGCAACTTTATGATCTTCGGCCAGGGCGCAACGCGCAGCCATCCTTATGTGCTGCGTGAAATGGAACTGTGTGCTGAAGAAGTTAACGACAGCACCGTTGGCAAATTCGACGATGTATTCTTTGGCCACGTCGGTTTCGCCATCACCAACTTCTCGCGCAGCCTGTTACTTGGCCTGAGCGGTGCGCGGTTTGCGAATGCGCCGGTCAACACGCCAGTGGCGCACTACTTCCGCCAGCTCGACAGGCTAAGTAGCGCTTTCGCGCTGGTTGCCGACACCACCATGCTGAGCTTGCAATCGAAACTCAAATTCAAGGAAATGTTATCGGCAAGGCTGGGTGACTTATTGAGCTCGCTGTACCTTGGCAGCATGGTGCTCAAGCACTACGACAACCGGGGTTGCCCGGCAGAGGAACTGCCGCTGGTAACCTGGGCTATGGATCACCTGCTGCATGAGTACCAGGTGGCGATGTTGGAAGTGTTGCAGAACTACCCGAACCGGGCGCTGGCTGCGGTGCTGAAACGCGTTGTGTTCCCGCTTGGCGCGCGCTTTGAGGCACCCAGCGACGATAACGTGCAGCAAATTGTGAAGCTAATGACCGCCGACTCGCTAACCCGCCAGGAGCTAACCAGCGGCGTATTTGATGAGCCAAGCGATTTGAACCCGCTGGGCCAGGTGAATGCGGTATTTTTGGAAAGCTTGGCGGTGAACAAGCTCTACCGCAAGCTGGGCAGCGCGATAAAAGAGGGTCGAATCGAGAAACTTTCTGGCCAGGCGCTGATCGAAGCTGGCAAGGCTGCCGATGTGCTCAGCGAAACAGAGTACCGCCAGCTGGTCGACTTCGATGCCAAGCTGATGAATATCATTAACGTCGACGACTTCGACCCCAGCGACATTATCCGGGTGCCGATCGAAGACAGTAATCCGCCGCTGCGCGATGCGTCGTAACGGATGCTGCTGAAGGATCGGTGAAGTAACAACAGAATTGCCCGGCAACTGATTCGAGCCGTGCCAACCGCTTTATAGCAACAGGTACGTCGAGCTGTACATTGCCAGGCTCCTCACAGAGCCTTTTTCCAGGGTGCCGCAGGATTCCTGTGGCACCTTTTTTTTATCAGCGCATGCGGCTATTTATATGGGCTTATGGCTATTTATATGGGCTTATGGCTATTTATCTGCGCATACGACAATGCTTCAAACCGCGGGCTAAGCGTTTTTCTCGAACGGCAGGCTCGCATCATCCACCGCCTCGACAAAACGAAAGCGCGGCACCTGTTCGCCGCCATGAATTACGGTTTCGGTGAACATCGCGTAAGGCCGCACCCAAAGCCCGTACTCGCCATACAAGGCGCGGTACATGACCAGCAATTCTTCGGTTTCGCTATGGCGCGCCACACCATAAACGCGATAGCGCGGCCCTTTGTAATGCTGGTAAATCCCCGCGCGAATCTCATTTACTTTCATTCCTCATTGGCCTCCACTTTTTCCAAATGCCTAATGATGAACTGCAGGCTTTCTCGCCCGCGCCAGGCATTTACATCCAGCGTATAGCCCACCCGCACCAGGGCTGCGTTTTGGTCGGGCCATTCATCCAGGTCAACATTAAAAGCAATTGCTTCAATTTTTGACAACGCGCTTTTCTCCCTGGCCGGCTGCGTTGCGCAGGCCAGCGACAACTTCAAGTGGCGCTCACCAACAACGCGCTGATCCAGAATTTCGAACACACCATCGAAATGCGGTGCCGGCAACTTCTGGCCCCAGGGCAGCGCTGCGCGCACCAGCCTGGCGTTGTCCAAGCTCATTTCATCTGCAGCCAGCTCACCATCACTCCAGAACACTGCCTGCAGTTGTTCGTCGTCGAGCGTCTCGCTCGCGTAGGCTTCAAAGGCCCTGGCGAAATGCGGGAGGTCCTGCGTTGCTAGCGACAAGCCGGCCGCCATTGCATGGCCACCAAACTTCTGGATCAAGCCCGGATTTTGGCTGGCCACGGCATCCAGCGCATCGCGAATATGAAAACCCGGTATCGAACGCGCCGAGCCCTTGAGTTCGTTGCAATCGGGAGCATCGTTGGCCGGTGCGAAACACAGCACCGGCCGGTGATAGCGCTCCTTTATGCGCGAGGCGAGAATGCCCACCACGCCCTGGTGCCATTCGCTGTCGTGCAGGCACAGCGCGCGCGGCATGGCGGCGCCCTGGGCTTCGGTTTCTGCTTTGAGTTTTTCCAATTGCGCAGCGGCGAGCGCTTGCATCGATTGCTCAATCGTTTGCCGGTTGCGATTCAGTTCGTCGAGTTCAGCGGCTATTTCACCGGCAAAGTCCGCATCGTCGCTAAGCAGGCAGGCAATACCGGTTGCTATATCGTCGAGCCTACCCGCGGCATTCAAGCGCGGGCCCAGCGAAAAACCCAGGTCTGTTGCACTGAGCGTGGCAGCGCTTTTTTCGGCGCTGGCAATCAGTGCACGGATTCCCGCACAAGACTGGCCGCGACGAATGCGCCGCAAACCCTGCTCAACCAGAATGCGGTTATTGCGGTCCAGCGGCACCACATCGGCCACCGTGCCCAGCGCAACCAGGTCAAGATATTCCGCCATGTTGGGCTTTGCACGCGCCTCGTTAAACCAGCCCATCGCCTCGAGCCTGGCGCGCAGCGCGAGCATCACATAAAAAATTACCCCAACACCCGCAAGCGATTTACTAGCAAAAGTACAGCCAGGTTGGTTGGGATTGACGATGGCGTTGGCATCGGGCAATTCGCGACCGGCAAGATGGTGGTCGGTGATTAACACATCGATACCCGCATCCCGCGCAGCGCGCACGCCCTCGATACTTGAAATACCATTATCAACCGTAATGATCAGTGCCGGATTTTGCTGCCGCGCCAGCGCGACAATTTCAGGCGACAAGCCGTAACCGAATTCGAAACGATTGGGCACCATAAAGCGCACATCGTCATGCCCCATACGCGCCAGCGCGCGCAACGCCAGCGCACTGCTGGTTGCACCATCAGCATCGTAATCCCCTACCACCAAAATGCGCGATTGCTTTTCCAGCGCAGCCACTAGCAGGTCGCAGGCCGCATCGATGCCCAGCAGGCCGGATGGCGGCAATAAGGCACCGAGTGACAGGTCGATATCTTGCGCACAATGCAAACCACGCGCGAGGTAGATGCGCCGCAACAGTGGCGGCAGATCAGCGGGCAGCTGGTGTACTATTTCGTTCTTGTTATCGGAATTTTCGCGCCGCCGGATAATCGCGTTCATAGGTATGCCCTGGCGCTGTTGGCGAGATTATTGATGTAAAACGG
>JABDNS010000081.1 GCA_013043705.1 Pseudomonadales bacterium | reverse complement strand
CAATAAGGCTGGCCAAGACGGCGGGAATCTTTTTAAAGTTCCGCACACCCTGCACCGGACACTGTTTCGTGTAGTTGCTCATCGCTCGCGCCTTCATGTCGAATAGGTTAAACAACATCAGCTGTTGTCCTTAAGTTTCAGATTCCGTGGACGCTCTATCCACGAGTCCTTGCCATTGGCAATTATTTCTACAATCGCAACCGAATCGGGATAAATCGCCACAATACGCCCGTGGTTTTTACCCATGTAGTTGCCCTTTAACACCTGGTGCACAGCACCAGAACCATCATCAATTAGCGCCCACAGCGTGCCGCCGCGCTCAAGCGTGCCAACCATGGAAAGCCCTTCGAGATTGTAGGCTTCCAACTGCTCCTTGACGCGCTTGGGATCCGGCTTGACGTCGCTGGACAGTGACAGGCTGGCAATTTCGCGAACTTTAACTGGCACTTCAAATGGAGAGCGCTTGGACGCCGCGTTGTATCGAAAAGCTTTGTAGGGCTTAAAGATAGGTATTGGATCAATAACACCCTGCGGCTTTTCACGTGTTTGCACCATGAACTTGTCGATATCCGAGTAATCACTCGAAGAACAACCCGCCAAAAGACCCAACGATGCCAGCAGGGCCGCGAATGTGAATTGCGATACTTTCACCATCAGCCCTCGTCTTTGTAACGGTAAGTTTTTGCAACGATACTCATTTGCAATATGCCAGGCCTGTCTTCAACAGGCAGTATTTCAAAATCGTGCAAGGTCACGATACGAGGCAACCCTGCGATCCCACTCACAAAAGCACCCAGATCGTGATAGGTTCCGGTAACCACAATATCGATAGGCAACTCTACATAAAATTCCTGCAGCACTTCTTCCTGCAAAGTCTGGCTGTTAATTTCCAAACCGTTGGTAGAGGCAATTGCGGTGATATCTTCCAGCAGGCCCGGCACTTCGGTGTCGCTAGGCAATTGGCTAACCAGCGCGCCAAACATCTGGTTCATTTCCGTCATCTGGTCGCGCAACGCGTCCAGGTTGGCCGCTTCGAAAGCTTTGGTCTGGTACTCCTGTCGCAACGCGGCCTCCTGGCCCTGGTGCGAATTGAGCTCATCGACTTTGGCTTTAACCACAAAGAAATAGCCCAAGCCAAGCGCCAGCACGACCGCCAGCACCATCAAGACAACCTTTACCAGCTTTGGCCAGGTACCGGGCTGCTCCCAATCTACCTGGTCGAGCTCGATTTCGGCGGCTGCATCGCGCCATTCTGTGAGCCTGTCGGCTATTGACATTACTCTGCATCCTCGCCTGATTTATCGGGCGTTGTCAGCGCGACTTTGAGACTGAAGTTGTTGGCCTGCTCACCAAACGCAGGATTCGCCACAACCGAGGACAAATTCGGCGAGTGAAACCAGTCGGAGTTATCGAGCCTGCGCAACAAACTGGCCACACGGTTATTGGACTCAGCAGTTCCATCCAGTTCGACGGAGTCGCTAACGCGCTGCAGGCGGCTGTAATAGACACCATCGGGCAGTGTTTCAACAAACTGGTCGAATATCCTGACGATAACCGGGCGGTTGCCCTGCAAACCCTGGATAATCTCCATGCGGTCGATCAGTTGTTCGCGCGCCGATTTCAATTCAGCAATTTCCTTTACTTCATTATTCAGCGTGTCGATTTTGCCTTGCAGGTACTGGTTGCGTGCCTGTTGGTTCTCGACCGCTGAACCCATCAAAAAATATCCCAGGCCAACCACCGCTGCGGCACCCAGGATTGAAGCACCCAGATTGGCAAAAAACTCTTGTTTAAGCCGCTCGCGGCGCGCTTCGCGCCAGGGTAGTAAGTTAATCTTCGCCATTAGTCGAAACTCCTCATCGCAAGACCGCAGGCGATCATCAATGAAGGCGCGTCGTTGTTCAGCGCTTCAGCATCCACTTTTGGAGAGATGTCCATATTTATAAAGGGATTTGCCACCGAAGTTGGTTTACCAAGTTTTTCCTGTACCAGGCCGGCAAGTCCATCCATCGCCGCCACACCGCCGGCGAGCAAGACCCGGTCAACTTCATCGTGCTGGCTCGAAGAGAAGAAAAACTGCAGCGATCGCGAAACTTGCTGGATTACGGCTTCCTGGAATGGCGCGAGCACCTCACTTGCGTAATCGTCGGGAAGCCCGCCTGCTTTTTTTGCAAAGCCTGCTTCCTGCTCGGTCATACCATAGCGACGCTGAATTTCTTCGGTAAGTTGCTTGCCACCAAATAGCTGCTCGCGCGTGTAGATCGTGCGGCCGCCAATTAATACACTGAGCGTGGTCATGGTAGAGCCGATATCGAGTATGGCTACCGTTTCATCGCGGTCGATACCGGCCCCATCTGCGAACAGCTCGAAGGCCGTTTCCATGCAGTAGGCCTCGACATCAACAACGGTCGGAACCAGTTCGGCCAGTTCCAGCGCATCCACGCGCAAATCGACGTTCTCTTTGCGGCATGCCGCGAGTAAAACATCCACAGCGCCTTCATCTTCTTCAGATGGGCCCTGCACTTCAAAATCAATCGCCACTTCATCGAGTGGGTAAGGAATGTACTGGTCAGCTTCTGCAAGTATCTGCGCTTCGAGCTGGTCATCGGTCAGGCCAGCCTCCATGGTGATCATCTTGGTGATAACCGCCGAGCCTGCCACTGCAACCGCAACGTTCTGGACTTTGGTTTTGGACTGGGCGACGATTTGCCGCACACTGTCCGCCACGCCTTCCGGGTCGTTGATATTTTTTTCGACCACTGCGTTGGGCGGCAGTGGCATCACGGAATAAGCCTCAACGCGCAGGCGATTACCCTGCTTGCCGAGTTCGAGTAGCTTGACCGTCGTCGAGCTCACATCGAGACCCAACATGAGGTTTTGCTTTTTTCTTGCAAGCCCTAACACGTCGATCGCATTCCTGTTTCGTCAACCTTTAGAATTATCACGTTATCCTGTTCGATACCGCGATAGCATGTACTTGTCGTTTGGCACCAGAGCCTGTATACCGCAAAGCGATAGTGCAGCGAACTGTGCAAACGGCGATTTTGCGCGGTCGACAAGCAACCCCGACACCCGGTTTTAAGTTACCACCCGGCAGGCAAGAAAGCGCGCTATCAGCCTGAATAATCTAGCGAAATAGAATTATAGGTGTAAGCGTAGACGATAAATGTGCGCTTATAGAAAATTACCTATTTTCAAAATCACGTTTTCGCTATGCTTGTGCGACATTTACCCAAATAAATGACGAATTGATCAAATATGCGGCTATACCAAACGGCTATAAAAACCCTGCTCATCGCAGCCACTATCGCAATCGCGAGTGGCTTGATGGTTGCCTCCGCTGTCTATTTGTATCTCAACCCCCAACTGCCGCCGGTGCAGGCACTGCGCGAAGCCAATTTGCAAATGCCACTTAGAGTATATGCAAACAAAGGCGAATTGATTGGTGTTTTTGGTGAGAAGTTTCGCACACCGTTGCGCATGGATGAGGTTCCGGAACAATTTGTGAACGCGATCCTGGCCGCAGAGGACGACCGCTTCCTAAAACATCGCGGTGTTGATATTGCCGGCTTGCTGCGCGCCGCCTTCGAACTGCTCAAAAGTGGTGAAATACAAACCGGCGGCAGCACCATCACCATGCAAGTTGCGAGAAACTTCTTTCTTAGCAGCGAACAAACCTTCCTGCGCAAGTTCAACGAAATCTTACTGGCTTTGAAAATTGAGCGACTACTCAGCAAGAACGAAATCCTTGAGCTTTACATCAACAAGATTTACCTGGGTAAGCGCGCCTATGGCGTAGCAGCGGCCTCTGCCATTTACTATGGCAAGGATATTGACGAACTGAACATTGCCCAGCTGGCAATGATTGCCGGGTTGCCGAAGGCACCCTCTTCTTTTAACCCGGTTACCAATCCCGATCGCGCCCGCACACGGCGCAACTGGATCCTCGGCCGCATGTACAAGCTCGGCTTTATAGACGAGGAAACCTTTACGCTCGCACGCGAAGAGCCGGTAACTGCTGATTATTACGGGCCGATGCTGGAACTGGACGCTGGCTATGCGGCCGAAATGGCGCGCGCTTTTGCCGTGGCCCGCTTTGGCGAAGAAGTCTATGCACAGGGCATGAAGGTCATCACGACCATCGATAGCTCGTTGCAGCGCAGCGCTGAAAAAGCGGTTGTTGAAGGGCTACAAGAGTACGGCGAACGCCATGGCTATCGTGGGCCAGAGCGCAGGCTGGGCAAAATTAGCGCCGCCGAAGCCATAAAAGAACTCAAAAACATCCCGCAACTGCGCGGCACCGAGCCGTTGATGATACAAAAATTCGAAGCACCCGAAGGTGAGGGTGACACCCTGGTACAAAAATTCCTGGCCATGGATGCAACCGGCAATTCCACCCTGCTCGAATGGCGGGCCGCTAGCAACCCCATCGCGCGGTACATTGATGAAAACCGGCGCGACCCGGCAGTTACCGACTTGAGCGGGTTGCTGGCACCCGGCGATGTTGTTCGCGTACAACTGCATGAAAACAATGTCGCGCACATTACGCAAATACCCGAAGCATCTGCGAGCCTGATTGCACTGCAGCCGTTCAACGGTGCCATCCAGGCGGTGGTAGGCGGCTACGACTTCGAAAGCAGTAAATTCAATCGCGCTACGCAGGCCTACCGGCAACCGGGCTCCAACTTCAAACCCTTCATTTACGCCGCTGCATTCGAAAAAGGTTATACCGCTGCCAGTGTTATAAACGACGCGCCTATCGTATTTAACGACGCGCAACTTGAAACCGACTGGCGCCCGGAAAATGCGAGCGGCAAGTTTTACGGCCCCACCACCTTAAGGCGCGCGCTTTACTTGTCACGAAATCTTGTTTCGGTTCGATTGCTGCGAGAAATGGGTATCGACGAAGCCATTGATTACCTGGAACGATTCAAGCTCAGCGCCGGCAAATTCCCGCGCGACCTGTCGCTGGCGCTGGGTAGCTACACTGTGACGCCGCTGGAGGTTGCCAGCCTTTACGCCAGCATAGCCAATGGCGGATACCGTGTAGAACCGTTTATCGTCAGCGAAATTCGCGACCGGGAAGACAAACTTTTGTATCGCGCCAACCCTGCGCTGGCATGTGATCGCTGTGCAGATCAGCAAGCCGAAACTTTAGAAAATGACAATTCACAAAATAGCCAAGCGCAAAATAACAATACGGCACTAGCCAGCGAAGATTCGAACAGCGAGGTTGAGATTGAGGTTGAGCCCGAACCTCTAGCGCCACGTTACGCTGAGCGGGTTATCGATGAGCGGGTCGCGTTTATCCTCGACAGCATCTTGCAGGAGGTGGTGCAACGCGGCACTGGCGCACGCGCCAATGCACTGGGTCGAACCGATCTTGCAGGCAAAACCGGCACTACCAACGGGCCAACCGATGCGTGGTTTTCTGGCTATCACCCGCAACTGGTGGCAACTACGTGGCTGGGCTTCGACGACAATCGATTGCTGGGCAAACGCGAATTCGGCGGCTCGGCGGCACTACCAATGTGGATGAAATTTATGCGCGAAGCGCTGCGCGACATGCCAGTTGCGGTACGCAACCAGCCAGAAGGGCTGGTTGCAGTAAAAATCGACCGACTCACAGGCCTAGCACCGACCGCGAGTACAACGCAGACATTGTTCGAGAAATTTCGCGAGGAGAACGCACCGGAAATCGGTACCGGCGAAGAAATGCTACACAGCAACGTGCAGGTAGAACTGCACGAGGAACTGTTCTAGCAAGCAGCGCGGCGCAACAGCTTGGCCGCGGGCAACAAGCTACTTCTTGGTTGAACGGTTGCCGAAACGCTTTTTGAAGCGGTCAACCCGGCCGCCGGAGTCCAGAACTTTCTGCTTGCCGGTATAAAACGGGTGGCACTGCGCACAAACATCAAGATGAATGTCTTTGCAAAGCGTAGAACGCGTTTGGTAAGTTGCGCCGCAGCTACAGGTTGCTGTTACGTCGTCGTATTTGGGGTGAATATCTGCTTTCATGCTGGATTGGTTTGCCGTGCTAGCAACTAAAAAAGGGCGGCGATAATACCAGATCGGGCAAATGCTGCAAGCCCAGCCCTCTAAAACCCCACTATTCGGGCCTTACTTGCCCGATCCACACTATTTCGAACCTGATTATGCCCGACCCCGCCAAGCCCGCCAGTACCAACCGCAGCGTGGGCCTGGTCCGGGTAGCGATTGATGCGCCGCTAGACAAGTATTTCGACTACCTGCCGGCAACGGCCAGTAGCGGCCCCGGCGATTACCCGCCGGGGCTGCGCGTGCTGGTGCCCTTTGGCGCGCGCAAAGTGGTGGGCATCGTGGTGGGCCGGGCTGAAGCGTCGGACGTCCCTCGCGACAAATTAAAAGCAATCCAGCACAGCCTGGGCGAGCACCCGGTAATCGGCGAACAGGAGCTGGCGCTGGCGCGCAGGCTGGCGAGCTATTATCACTATCCTCGCGGCGCGGCGCTGTTTTGCCTGTTACCCAACGCACTGCGCAAACCCGTTGCGGCAATCGCGCACAGCGAGCGTCACTGGCAAGCAACTGTTCACGCCCTGGGCGTGGCCGACGATGCCTTGCGCCGCGCACCTAAACAGCAGGCGCTGCTCAAACTGCTGATCCAGGATCCGGCCGCCCACTACAGCGACAGCGCACTACGCGAACGTGAGCTTCCGGCGCAAATTGCACTGCAACTGGAAAAAAAGGGGCTGGCGCGGCGGCTTGAGGTTGAAGCCGCGCCTGCAAATTGCAACAGCATTATCCAGGGCCAGCGCAGCACGGCGCAGCTTGCTCACAACGACCAGCAAGCGCGGGCAATTGAGCAGATTGAGGGCATGCTGGGCAAGTTCGAAGTCCAATTACTGGAAGGCGTAACTGGCAGCGGTAAAACCGAGGTCTACCTGGCCGCAATAGACCTCGCCATCGCGCGCTCCGAGCAAGCCATGGTGCTGGTGCCCGAAATTGGCCTGACTCCGCAAACCATCCAGCGCTTCGCCAGCCGCTTCGATTGCAAGATTGCAATTTTTCACTCCGGGCTTAGCGATCGCGAGCGCCTGGCCGCATGGCTGGCCGCGGCGCGCGGCGAGGTCGACATTATTATTGGCACGCGTTCGGCCGTGTTTACGCGCTGCGCCAGGCTGGGCCTGGTGATTGTAGACGAGGAGCACGACCAGTCTTACAAACAACAGGATAGTTTGCACTACAACGCGCGCGATGTTGCGGTTATGCGTGGCCAGGCGTTGGGCGTGCCGGTGGTGCTGGGCTCGGCCACCGCCTCATTAGAAAGCGTGCTCAACGCACAGCGTGGGCGCTACCACTATGCGCTATTGGAAAGACGCGCAACCGGCGCGATGCCACCTCAAATCAGCTTTATCGATATCCGCAAACAAGTATTACACGAAGGCTTGAGCGATGCGGCTATTACGGCTATTGCCGATACGCTGGCGGCTAAACGCCAGGCCATGATCTTTATCAATCGCCGCGGTTTCGCCCCGCTACTGCTTTGCCATGACTGTGGCTGGAGCGCCAATTGCGCGGATTGCGATGCGCGGCTAACGCTGCACCGCAGTGCTGGCGAGCTACGCTGCCACCACTGCGACCGGCGTAGCCCGATACCCAGCAGCTGTCCACGCTGCCAATCCACGCAGGTTTTGCAGCTGGGGCAAGGCACCGAACGGCTGTTTGATGCCCTGCAAGGGCTTTTTAGCGGCACCCAGGTGCTGCGCATCGATAGCGATGCAGTACGCGGAAAAAAGGCGCTGGCCGAGCATATCAACTTGATTAACCGCGGCGAACCCCTGCTACTGGTGGGCACCCAGATGCTCGCCAAAGGCCACGATTTCAAGGCGCTGGACACCGTGGTAATCCTCGACGTAGACCAGGGCCTGTACAATCCCGACTTCCGCGCTGCAGTGAAAACCTTGCAATTGCTGGAGCAGGTTGCAGGCCGGGCCGGGCGCGACAGCAATAACGGCCAGGTGCTTATCCAAACCCATCTGCCCGATCATCCACTTTTGCAGCAGTGGCAAGCTGCCGGCTACCTGGGCGTGCGCGATGCGCTGCTCGACGAGCGCCGCGAACGCGGCCTGCCGCCTTTCACGCATATGGCTTTGTTGCGTGCTGATAGCCGTAAACCTGGCACCGCCCTGGCGTTCCTGCGCACAATCCAGCGCCAGTTGGCACGCGAGCAACGCATGTACGGCGACACAGCCAATGCAGTTTGCGCCGAACCGGGCGCTGCATTTATGGAGCGCCGCGCCGGCAGGCACCGCGCGCAAATGCTTATGCAAGCCAACGAACGCAGCGCGCTGCACCGCCTGCTGCATAGTGCGCGCGCGCAACTGGAAGGCAACAAACTGCCAGGCGGTTTGCGTTTAAGCATTGATGTTGACCCGCAGGAATCCACCTGACGCCAGCATCGCTAGCCGCTTTGGTCCCTGCCTAACACTATCGCCTCCATCTTCAGGCCAAGCCTGGGCACAGTTTGGCGACCCGGCTTGTCAGCGCCAGTTGCGGGCGGCGATAATGCGCGACCGCCGGCCGGCATGCTTCGGTAAGTTCGCGCAGCGATGCAAGGCCCTGTCGGTACCCGCGGTGCGTTACCCATCGATTAGCGCTGCAAGCCACCGTCATTAATATTTGTATCCGTAGCTGGTAATTCACCCATCATGAAACAGGACATTCAGCGGCTTCTAAGCGAAGCGCTCGTATCGCTCGCCAGCACCGGCTTGTTTCCGGACACCGACATTCCCGAGCCGAAACTCGAGGCAACCCGCGACCCCGCACACGGCGATCTCGCCAGCAATATCGCCTTGGCACTGGCCAAGCGTGCGGGCATAGCGCCACGCGAATTGGCGAATAAAATTATCCAGGCGGTTCCAGCCAATGATGTCATCGAAAAAATAGAGTTGGCAGGGCCCGGGTTCATTAACTTCTTTGTTTCCCAGGCTTCGCAGATGCAATGCGTGGCCGAAATTCTGCAAGCTGGCGATCGCTATGGCCATAGTGGTGCCGGCCGCGACGGCGATGGCAAAGCCAGGCCGGTGCAGGTTGAATTCGTATCAGCCAATCCAACCGGCCCGTTACACGTTGGCCACGGTCGCGGTGCGGCGGTTGGCGACAGCCTGTGTCGACTACTCGAAGCAAGCGGCTGGGATGTAACGCGCGAGTTTTACTACAACGATGCGGGACAACAAATTAATAATTTAGCCACGTCGGTTCAGTTGCGCGCCAAAGGCATCGGGCCGGACTCACCCGAATGGCCCGAAGATGGTTACCAGGGCGAGTACATTACAGAGCTTGCGGCCAGTTATTTGCGTGGCGAAATGCGTGGCGATATAAAAGCCGCTGCCGACCCGGATGACGTCGATGCGATCAGAAGCTACGCGGTTGCCTATTTACGCGAAGAGCAGGACCGCGACCTGCAAGCGTTCGGTGTTCGCTTCGATGTATTTTCGCTGGAATCGGCACTGTACACCGACGGTAAAGTTGACAAGGTTGTCGCACAGCTAGTCGACAGCGGCCACTGCTATGAGAAAGATGGCGCGCTATGGCTGCGCACGACTGATTTTGGCGATGACAAAGACCGTGTGATGCGCAAATCCGACGGCGGTTACACCTATTTTGTACCCGATGTGGCTTACCATCTTGAAAAGTGGCGCCGGGGCTTTAGCAAGGTGGTCAATGAACAGGGCGCCGATCATCACAGCACAATTACACGCGTGCGCGCAGGCTTGCAGGCGCTGGATGTTGGCATACCCGAGGGCTGGCCCGACTACGTGCTGCACCAAATGGTAACCGTATTAAAAAATGGCGAAGAAGTTAAAATTTCTAAGCGCGCCGGCAGTTATGTAACGCTGCAAGACCTTATCGAGCAAACAGGCGCAGACGCAACCCGCTTTTTCCTCGTTGCCAGGCGCGCAGATTCACAACTAACCTTCGATATTGACCTTGCACTGCAGCGCAGCAATGAAAATCCTGTCTATTACATACAGTATGCACATGCCAGGGTTTGCAGTGCCCTTAGAAACGCGAGCGAAAAGTTCCAGCCTTACGACCAGCCGCAGGGCCTGGAAAACCTGGGCCTGTTGCAAACGGCCTACGAGGCTGAGTTAGCCGGTATCATTGCGCAATACCCCGAGCGAGTTGCGACCGCTGCCTGTGAATTGGCGCCGCACAATATAGCCAATTACTTGCGCGATGTTGCCGCAGCGCTACACAGCTGGTACGCCAGTGGCAACCAGGATAAAACCCAGCAGTGGCTGGTGCAAGACGATGCACTGCGCAACGCCAGATTGTGCCTTGCCGAAGCATCGCGCCAGGTCATTGCCAACGGGCTGCATTTGCTCGGCGTCAGTGCGCCGCAAGAAATGTAGCACGCAGCCGTTCTACTAATTTAATCAACACAGCTTTAGCCTACACAACGACATTCAGCATAACGCGAGCATTCCGGATTTATTAGCAACATGACGAAAGGCAAAAAGGCAACAGGCGCCAAACGCAATAGCAAAGCGGGCGCGGTCAAACATCGCGCCAGTACTGCCAAGGCTGCACCAAGCGGGTCATTCAGGATAGTTGGCACCGCGTTGGTAGCGCTGGTTTTTTTGGCCGCGCTCTACACCTTGGCTCGTGTTGAGCCGCGCGACAGGCATTCATCAATCGCTGATAACGCAGCGAAAGCGCGTACATCGAGCGCAGATAAAACGCAATATACCTTTCATTCACGTTTGGAAGATTTTGAAATCCGGGTCGATGCCAGTGGTAACTTGCAAAACACCAGCAGCGCGAAATCCTACCTGATACAGGCAGGTTCGTTTCGCACGCGATCGCAGGCCGAGAGAAGGCTTGTAGAGTTGAAGTTGCTCGGTTTGGACCCGCGCGTTGAGGAACGCGTGAACCAGGACGGATCAAAATGGCAGCGCGTGTTGCTAGGCCCGTTCGACTCGCGCAGCCGCATGTCTGGCGTGCGCAATGCTTTGTTAAGCAACGACATTGACGCTATGGTGATGCAAAAACGCCGCACACAGTAAACCAGGAAAAAACTATGCAGCAATATCGAGGTACAACGATTCTAGCGGTTCGGCGCGATGGCGAAGTGGCCATTGGCGGCGACGGCCAGGTGTCGATGGGCAATACCATAATGAAAGGCAATGCACGTAAGGTCAGGCGCCTCTATCAAGACAAGGTGCTCGCAGGCTTTGCCGGTGGAACCGCCGACGCATTCGCACTGTTCGAACGTTTCGAGGCGCAGCTGGAAAAATACCAGGGGCACCTGACGCGTGCCGCTGTGGAGTTGGCCAAAGACTGGCGTACCGACCGCGCGCTGCGCCGGCTTGAAGCGCTGCTCGCGGTTGCCGACAAAAACAATTCGCTGGTTATCACCGGCAATGGCGATGTTATAGAGCCCGAAGACAGCCTGATTGCAATTGGCTCCGGCGGTCCGTTTGCGCAAAGCGCGGCGCGCGCACTACTCGATAACACCACGCTCAGCGCCAGTGACATTGTTAAAAAAGGCCTGACTATCGCGGGTGATATCTGCGTGTATACCAACCAGCACCATACCATCGAAGTACTCGAAACTAACGCCAAGTAATTGCAACCAGGCGCAAGCGCGCAGTGAAAAAACTATGTCAATGACACCCCGGGAAATTGTCCACGAGCTCGACAAACACATCATCGGCCAGGCCGATGCGAAACGCGCAGTCGCGATTGCGCTGCGCAACCGCTGGCGGCGCATGCAACTGGATGAATCATTGCGCGCCGAAATTACGCCCAAAAACATCCTTATGATCGGGCCCACCGGCGTTGGTAAAACCGAAATCGCGCGCCGGCTCGCCAAACTGGCCAACGCCCCGTTCCTGAAAATAGAGGCCACCAAGTTTACCGAAGTGGGCTACGTTGGCCGGGACGTTGAGTCCATTATTCGCGACCTGGCTGATGTGGCAATCAAAAACGCGCGCGAGCAGGCCATGCATGAAGTGAAATTTCGTGCTGAAGAAGCCGCCGAAGAGCGCGTTCTGGATGCGCTGTTACCACCGCCACGTGATGCAGAAAACGATGAAAAGCAAACCGCAACGCGGCAGGTGTTTCGCAAAAAATTGCGCGAGGGCGACCTCGATGACCGCGAAATTGATATTGAAGTAAGCGCCCAGCCCATGGGTGTTGAAATTATGGCGCCGCCCGGCATGGAGGACATGACCAACCAGCTACAGGGCATGTTTTCACAATTCTCCAACACTAAAAAGAAACGCACCAAGCTGCCGGTAAAGGATGCGCTGCGGGTACTGGTTGATGAAGAGGCCGCCAAGCTCATTAACGAAGACGAATTGAAGTCGCGCGCACTGCGCGATGTCGAGCAAACCGGCATCGTGTTTATCGATGAAATCGACAAAGTGGCCAAACGGCAAGAAGCCTCAGGCAGCGATGTGTCTCGCGAGGGTGTGCAGCGCGACCTGCTGCCGCTTATCGAGGGCAGCACCGTTAGCACCAAGCACGGCATGATCAAAACTGACCATATACTTTTTATAGCCTCCGGCGCATTCCATTTATCCAAGCCGTCCGATTTAATACCCGAATTGCAGGGCCGCCTGCCTATTCGCGTGGAACTCAAAGCGTTGTCGCCTGAAGACTTCCAGCGCATTCTCACCGAGCCCAGCGCATCGCTCACCGAGCAATACCAGGCACTGCTGTCTACCGAAGGCCTGACGCTTGAATTTACCGAAAACGGCATCCAGAAAATTGCCGAGCTGGCCTGGCAGGTTAACGAGCGCACCGAAAATATTGGCGCGAGGCGATTACACACGCTGCTTGAGCGGCTGCTGGAAAAAGTTAGCTACGAGGCTTGCGATTTACAGGGCGAGGCCATCTCTATAGACGGGGCTTATGTAGAAAAACACCTCGAAGAACTGGCCGCCAATGAAGACCTGAGCCGATTTATTTTGTGAGCTGCTATTTTTGTAAGCCTTTATTTTGTAAGCCGCTATTGCAGTAATATCGCAGCAAGCGCGCCCAACCGCCAGCCCTATCTAATGAAACCAAGCAAGATACAACTGCACAAGAAATCCAGGCTGTTGGAGTTGAGCTACCCCAATGGCGAGCAAAACAAGCTTGATGCGGAGTATTTGCGCGTCTACTCGCCGTCGGCCGCAGTCCGTGGACACCATCCATCGCAGGCAGTATTACAAAGCGGCAAGCAAAAAGTTGGCATCAATAATATTAGCGCGGTAGGTAATTACGCCATCCAAATTCATTTTGACGATGGCCACAATTCGGGTATCTACAGCTGGGCTTACTTGCGCGAACTAATCGACAACGCCGAGGCATACTGGCAGGACTACCTGGACCGGCTGGCCCAGGCAGGAAAAACGCGCGACCCGGATCTGCAAACGGTTTCAATTGTCGATCCTCGCAAGCCAGGCTGATCGCTGTACAATCATGCCTTTCGCTATCAAGTTGGCCGTCTCAAGGGTACAATTTTAACCTTGCCCCAAGCTGTTTAGGTACACCCGGAATTCACCCGGGCGATACTAAAGCTCAGCATCGCAAGCGCTTAATGCTTTGCCATTACTGGATATTTCCTTGACAGAAAATACAGAAAAGATTGCTCCGCAGGATAGTGCGCAAACTGATTTTGGTTTTAAAAAAGTACCGAGTCGCGAAAAAGCTGCGCGCGTGGCAGATGTGTTCCACTCCGTCGCCAATAAATATGACTTGATGAACGACTTGATGTCGCTGGGTATTCATCGTTTGTGGAAACGGCTCACGGTAGAAATCGCAGAAGTTCGCCCCGGGTATAGAATTCTCGACCTGGCTGGCGGCACTGGCGACCTGGCAATCAAGTTTAGCGAGCTCACCGGTGAGCACGGAGAGGTTGTGCTGTCTGACATTAACGCGTCGATGTTGCAAATAGGCCGCGACAGAATGGTGGACGCCGGCTGCGCCGGCAATAGCCGCTTTGCGCAGGCAGATGCGGAATCCCTGCCCTTCCCCGAAAACAGCTTCGACATCGTGAGTATTGGCTTTGGTTTGCGCAATGTCACCAACAAGGAGAACGCGCTTGCGGCAATTTATCACGTGCTCAAACCCGGCGGTAAACTGTTGGTACTGGAATTTTCCAAGCCGCAAAATCCGCTGCTGGAAAGCGTATACGACACCTACTCTTTCCAGGTCTTGCCGCTTTTGGGCAAACTCATTGCCAACGATTCGGAAAGCTATCAATACCTGGCCGAATCGATTCGCATGCATCCCGACCAGGAAACGCTGAGGCAGATGATTCTGGATGCAGGTTTTGCACAGTGCGAATACCATAACTTAACCGGCGGTATTGTCGCGCTGCACTGCGCGAGCAAATAAATATTATGCCTGGCCTGTCACTGCCTTTTTACCGTAACGCTATACGCCTGCTGAAAAACTATGCCTGATCCAACCCTGTCTATTGCCGCCTGTGCGGCCTTCGAACGCGCACTCAACTTTGCCATTGCGCTAGATGATGTGGCAGCGAAGCGTTTTGTATCGCACAACGGCAAGGTCGTTAAACTTTACGTCGACAACCCCGCACTAACAGTATTCGTGCAACTCGGAGAGAACTGCAGGGTAATGCAACACTATTCGGGGCAAGCAGATGTCTCGCTGGGCGGCGCATTGGCGGATTGGTTTGATCTGGCAAGGAGTAGTGATAAAACGGCGAGCCTGGTCAATGGCAACTTATCGATTCATGGCGACAGCAAAATTCTTATCTCACTAGGAGAACTCGCTGGCGAACTGGACATCGACTGGGAAGCACAGCTCGCTGAACTAATTGGCGACGTGCCAGCCCATCTCGCAGGTCGCGCCATGCGCAACGCGGTACAGTT
Organism: Pseudomonadales bacterium; assembly: GCA_013043705.1. Classification (GTDB taxonomy): domain Bacteria; phylum Pseudomonadota; class Gammaproteobacteria; order Pseudomonadales; family UBA7434; genus UBA7434. The sequence goes on along the minus strand of JABDNS010000081.1, from coordinate 10,593 downwards.
TGGCGCGCAAGCCGCGGGCATCGCAAAAATTGTGCTGGATCGGGTTATTGAGCAACATAGCAGTGTGCAACCGCAGGACGAGCCCGCCGACTTTGTGGGCGATGGGCTACGCGCAATCAGCGATGGCCTGGACAAAATATCTAACCGCGACGACGACAACGTCGCGCCCAATGGCGGTCGCAAATGAGCTCGCTGCTGCATATGCTGTCTATTCTGCGCACGGTGTCGCGCTACCGGCTGGCCGCCATGCTGCCCGCCGAATGGTTGGGCCGGCCCTTCCAGGCCGTGCTGTGGCTGTGCGGCCTGGGTGCGCAAAAAGTCGATACCGATGCACGTAGCGAAGGCGAGCGACTACGCCTGGCGCTGCAAGAACTCGGACCCATCTATATCAAGTTTGGCCAACTGCTCTCGACCCGGCGCGACATGTTGCCGGTAGAGATCGCCGACCAACTCGCCCTGCTGCAAGACCAGGTGGAACCGTTCAATGGGGCAGCGGCAAAAAGTATTGTCGAGCGCAGCCTGAACGGAAGCTTTAACGAGATTTTTGCTAAATTTGATGTTGAGCCACTCGCTTCGGCATCGGTTGCGCAGGTGCATGCGGCAACATTGAAGCAAGATAATGCCGACGTGGTGGTGAAAATAATTCGTCCTGGTATAGACAAGCAAATTGAACAGGACATTAAACTGCTATATTTTGTTGCGCGCCTGCTTGAGCGCCACAGTAGTGAAGCGCGCAGGCTGCATATGGTTGATGTAGTGGCCGATTATCAATCGGTAATTTACGGTGAGCTCGACCTTAAGCAGGAAGCGGCCAATACCTCGCAGCTAAAGCACAATTTTGAAGCGAGCGATGAGCTGCGCGCGCTGCTGCACGTGCCAGCAATTTACTGGGACTACACCAGTGAGCAAGTGCTGGTTATGGAGCGCGTTTACGGTATTCCAGTATCCAACGTTGAGCAACTGCGCGCCGCGGGTACCAACCTGAAGCGGCTAGCCGAGCGCGGCGTGGAGATATTTTTCACCCAGGTATTCGAGCACAATTTTTTTCACGCCGATATGCATCCGGGCAATATTTTTGTTGAAACCAAAGACCCTGAGTACCCGCGTTATATTGCGCTCGATTGCGCCATTATGGGCTCGCTCCCGGAAATTGATCGCTACTACGTTGCCAGGATTTTGCTCGGCGCACTGGATCGCGACTACCGCTTGGTCACTCGTCTTTACCAGGAGTCGGGTTGGTTGAGCGCCGATGTTCAGCCCGCGGCTTTCGAAAGCCTGATCCGCAGTGTTTGTGAACCGATTTTTGCCAAACCACTGGCCGAGCTGTCGTTTGGAACGCTGCTTATTTACCTGTTCCAGGCAGCGCGCCGCTTTGGTATGGAAGTTCAACCTGCGCAGGTGCTGCTGCAAAAAACACTGGTCAATATCGAGGGGCTAGGCCAGCAACTGTACCCCGAACTGGATCTGTGGGAAACCGCCAAGCCGTTCCTCGACCGCTGGACCCGCGAACGATATTCCCCGTTGAAGGTCGTAGAGAGTATGGAAGAGCGATTGCCCACGCTGCTGGAGACGCTGCCGGTGATACAGGAAAAAATGATGCAACAGTTGCAGCAGTTCGCGCAGGGCAAACCGGGAAACGGCGAAACCCGTAAGCGGCTCCAGCAGCTCGAAAGCTCGCTGCAACGCCAGAAGCGCTACAATACCGGCTTGCTCATCGTTAGTGCCATTTTATTAACCGTATTTTTATCCAGCTAGAACTTGGCCATGCCCGCTAACAACAAACTGCTAAAGGAAATTCGCTGGAATGAACAGGAGTTGGTGCCGGTAATTGCGCAAGACTTTGCCAGCGGCGACGTTTTGATGATGGCCTGGATGAATGCAGACGCACTTGGCGAAAGCCTGCGTACGGGCGAAGCAGTGTACTGGTCGCGATCGAGGCAAAAACTGTGGCACAAGGGCGAGCAGTCCGGGCACACGCAAAAAATCCGCGAAATACGCCTCGACTGTGACGGAGACACGCTTTTGTTAAAAATCGAGCAAGTTGGCGGCATTGCCTGCCACACGGGCCGTGCCAGCTGCATGTTTCGGCGCTATGATGAAAACACGGGCTGGCAGGCGGTGGACCCCGTGATCCGCGACCCTGCTGACATTTACAAGAGCTAGCGAGACCATGGCAGAAATACTCGACAACCTTGCCAATATTCTCGAGCAGCGCAAAACGGCGGCGCCAGGCAGCTCCTACGTTGCAAGCCTGCACGCTGGCGGCCTGAATCGCATATTAGAGAAGGTAGGCGAAGAGAGCATCGAAACGATTCTTGCCGCCAGGGACTACCAGGAACAGGACGGCGATGAGCAACGAGAAGCATTGGTTGGCGAAGTAGCCGACCTGGTTTTTCACTTGATGGTTATGATGAGCAAGCTTGATTTGAATTATGAAGCCGTGCTCGACGAGCTTGAGAAGCGCTTTGGCGTTTCCGGTCTCGACGAAAAGGCATCGCGTAATCAGGGCAAGTAGCGCTTTCAAAAGCTGCAACTGAATCAGGCAGCGGGAGAAAATTATGGGTCTTGGCGGCATTAGCATTTGGCAACTATTAATCATCCTGCTTATTGTGGTGATGATCTTCGGCACCAAGCGGCTCAAGAACGTAGGCTCCGACCTTGGCGGCGCAATTAAAGGCTTCAAAAAATCCATCCAGGACGATGACCCAGATAGCCAATCGGAATCTGAATTGGAAAACGACAAAACTTCCAGCGCCAGCGAGAAAAAAACCAGTAATTCCGACGCCAAGCATTAAGCGCCAGCAAGGTCTCGCAACATGAACATTGGCATGCAGGAATTGCTGGTGATTAGTGTGCTTGCACTGGTAGTGCTTGGCCCTGAGCGCCTGCCTACCGCCATCAAAACACTGGCGGTATGGAGCAGTCGTATGCGCCGCAGTTTCAACGATTTGAAAACCGCAGTTGAGCGTGAAATTGACGCCGACGAGATTCGCCAGCAAATTCACAATGAAAACGTTTTGCACGAGCTGGGCGAAACCCGCGAAGCGCTGGAATCTTTCGGTAGGCAGGCCAACGAGGCAGTAAGCGGTGACGTCGGCAGCAAACCGGATAAAACTGGCGGCGCTTCTAGCGAAGCCGCTGCGAAGCCGTGAGCGAACAATACAGCGAAGACCGCGAGCAGCCACTGCTTGAGCACTTGCTTGAGCTGCGCACGCGCTTGCTACGCTGCCTGATTGCTATCCTGGTTGTGTTTCTTTGCCTGGTTGGATTTTCCAACGATCTGTACAGCTTTTTCTCTGAGCCGATTCGCAATCTACTACCGGCCGGCAGCAGCATGATTGCCACCGAAGTTACAGCGCCATTCTTTGCGCCTTTTAAACTGTCGCTGGTTTTATCTTTTTTTGTGGCCGCGCCTTTTATTTTGTTTCAATTGTGGTCTTTCATTGCACCAGCGCTGTACAGCAATGAAAAAAAGCTGGCAATTCCGTTATTTATTTCAAGCGTTGTACTTTTTTACCTGGGTATCGCATTTTGTTACTACGTGGTATTCCCACTGGTGTTCGGTTTCTTTACCAGTGTTGCGCCAGAGGGCATTGCGGTTACGCCCGATATCAGCAGTTACCTGGGCTTTATCCTGAAACTTTTTTTTGCTTTTGGCGTTGCATTCGAAATACCGGTAGCCACTGTGTTGTGTGTGCGTGCAGGCATAACCACGCGCGAGTCACTGGCGCAAAAAAGACCCTATATTATTATTTTATGTTTCGTATTTGGCATGTTACTCACGCCGCCAGACATGATCTCGCAGTCGCTACTGGCTATACCAACATGGTTGTTATTTGAGCTCGGCTTGTTCCTAAGCAAATTTAGCGATGGGAAACGCGAAGCAATACGCGCCTGAACGATAGCAATGCAAGCCAGGCTACAAAGAAGATACCGCTGGCACCTCCTCCCCCGCTACCGGGTGACGGCTCGCTGGTTGGTGGCTGTACCGCTGGCGCGGTGGGCAGTGGCGGGCCAAACCGGTCGTAGCTAACAGTGGCTGTGTCATTACCGGCGACCAGGTCTGCCGTTCCGTTGGTAATGCTCTGTGCTGCTGCAGTAATTGTAAACGCGTCAGCACCCTGCTCTACATAAGCGCCCAACACCACATCGAAGCTTGGCGGCGGATCGCTGGCCGTGCATGACACGGTATCGGCAGCGACACTACAGCTGCCGCCCGGTATGCTAGCCGACGTGAAATAGCCGTTCAGCGGCGTTTCAAGCATGGCTTCAACGCGCATTTCATCTACAGGTAAAAATCCATCTGCTCTTGTAACGCGAAACTGCGTTGCAAATGCCGTAGCTGCAGGCGGCTCGGTTTGATTGCTTGCCGATGCAACGATTTCTACATCTACCGGAAAATCAAAACAGATACTCGACATTGAAGCGCCAACTTCGTTGTTGATATCCTGGATTGAACAGCTCGAGAATTCGCTCGTTGCTGATCCCGCCTGGCCGATGTTGCCCGACATAATATAACCGCTCGCGTCGCAGCCATTGGTAGCCGGATCATCATGCTGCGCACCCAGGTTGTGGCCAATTTCATGCGCCATGATCAGGCTTACCGCAGTTGGCTGCAGGGCATCTGTATCACCCGCGTCAGTCAGGCCGGTGTTTAAGCCCGAACCCGCACAAACCTGGCTAACGTAAGCCAGGCCCACCACGTTGCCCTCATTCTGTGTCGGGTCAAAGTTACGGCCGGTAACGAAATGAAAAATAGAGCGAGGGTTAACGATAAAACCAAGTTGCCCATTGCCGCGCAGAACCCGGAGCCTGTCCAGCAAAGTACCTGCGTTATTACTGTCGCCAACCAAGGCATCCTGTTGCTGGTTCAGCATGGTTATCGAAAGCCGGCTGAAGCGATAGTTGAAAGCAAGCTCAAAGAACATTTCCAGCTCGTTGATTTCGGCTAAGGCCCGCTCGAGTGGCGTGAATCCATTACCCGGCAGGTTTTGGTAGGCAATGTCGTAGGCGAACTCGATTTCGGGTAGCAGGCAGACGCCGTCGATGGGGTTTTGGCAGGTAGGCGACGCTACGAAATTTGCAGCTGCGGCGTGCAGGAATTCCCCGCGCGGCCTGGCATCTAACTGAGCCCGCAGCATGGCCGTGGCGGAATCGATTGAAACAGGAAGGGGTGTTTTCTCTGCGCTGGCTTTGGTAGCTCGTAACGCCGCGGCTTCCTGATTTTTTGTGTGCGCGTGAGCTGCGCAACGAGCGCCATCTTTATTCGCCTTGCGCGCACCGTCAAAATGGGCTTTGGCTTGCCGGTTTGCCACAAATACCAACGGTGATTCTCCGCTGGCACTCAGGCTATATATATCCCCGTTATACAGCATCAAACCTTTCCAACGCCCGTTAACGCCAAGCATACGGAACTGGCTGGAAGCGTAGCCTTGCAAATTACCGCGATAGAATAATGCGGCGCCAGCATCTTTCTCAAATACCTGGCGCAATCTCTGGTCTTGCCAGCGCACTGCCGGCAATACAACACCATTTATTTGTACTGCGATGTTTTCCTTAAGCACTTCCGGTACAAACTGGTTTGCCGCTGAGGCGGGCTGCCAAAACATGGCTGGCAAGCTGCACAAAAGTGAAATAATAAACCTGTGGATTTGCCACATAAACGACATTGAAAAACTCAATTTATAATCATTTAGTTCAAAGCTTGCGAAGCAGTGTAGATTCTAAGCCGGGGGGTCGCTGCGGCTGGCAAAGAGATTGTTAATATCACCGAAGTGTGTCACAGAGAGTGACGGGTTTTTTTACAGCTTAAGCTAAATAGCGGGCCGAGGGGCGAAACACTCAAAGCGCAAAGTACGTACCACGCATCTACGCAAAATACTGCTGCTCTGTTAGGGTACGAAGCTTAGGTGCAGCAGAATCCTTTGCGGAGAGGGACGGTGCATTCTGTAGTGGCCAATCGACCTTTACATCCGGATCATCCCATGCGATTGAATGCTCGTCAGATGCATCATAGAAAGCGTCGCACTTGTAATGGAAGCCAACGGTATCGCTTGTTACAAGGAATCCATGCGCAAAGCCACGGGGTACAAATAATTGTGTGCCGCTTTGCGCAGAAAGCTCAACGCCCAGCCAGCTACCAAAAGTAGGCGAAGAATGCCGAAGGTCTATAACTACATCGTAGACTGACCCGTAGAATATGGTCACAAGCTTGGCCTGCGGCGCTTTTAGCTGGTAATGCATGCCCCGCAACACATCTTTTCGCGAGCGAGAAAAATTATCCTGGACAAAACCGGTATTTATACCCGCCGCGGCGTAATCACGCTGGTGATAAGTTTGCTCGAAGTAACCGCGCTGATCGCCGAATCGATCGGGCGTAATTAATTTAACATCGGAAATTGCAAGCGACTGGATTTTCATGAACGGACACCAAGGCTATGGCAGGGAAGAAGTTGCGAATTACCAGCGATCACTGACCAGGTCTAACAAATAACGACCATAATCGTTGTTGGCCATTGCCTGGCCCATTGAACTCAGTTGATCGCCGTCGATGTAGCCCATGCGCCAGGCAATTTCCTCAATACACGAAATTTTCAGCCCGGTTCGCTTCTGCACCGTTTCGACAAAAGCAGATGCTTGGTGGAGTGAATCATGTGTTCCGGTATCTAGCCACGCAAATCCACGATCCAGAACTTCAACATGCAAATTATTTTTCTCTAAATATTGTAAATTAACATCTGTTATTTCGAGTTCACCGCGTGTTGATGGTTTGATAGACCTTGCCATATCGACTACGTTGTTGTCATAAAAATACAGGCCAGGCACGGCGTAACGAGACTTCGGCTTTGCAGGCTTCTCCTCAATCGACAAAGCCATGCCATCGTCGTCAAAGTCGACCACCCCATATCGTTCCGGCTCGGTAACCGGGTAGGCAAATATTGTGGCTCCTTCATTACGGCCTGCAGCTCGTTGAAGAACTTCAGAGAAGTGCATTCCGTAAAAAATATTGTCGCCAAGCACCAAACAAACTGGATCATCGCCTATAAAATTTTCGCCGATCAGAAACGCCTGGGCAAGGCCATCGGGGGATGGCTGTTCCGCGTAGGAAATATTTATACCGATTTCATCACCACCCTTGAGCAAATCGCGAAAACCCGGGAGATCCCTTGGCGTACTAATAAGCAAAATATCTGTAATACCCGCGAGCATCAGCACCGACAGCGGGTAGTAAATCATTGGCTTGTCATATATGGGCAGAATTTGCTTGCTGACCGTACGAGTCAACGGATAAAGCCTGGTGCCGCTACCTCCGGCAAGAATAATTCCTTTCACAGTTTCACTCTCAATTTTAACCAAGCCTACTCAGCATGGTGCTTGTTAACAACGCCCAGGCGCGATCCACTGTATGTTTTATCGCGAATCGGGCGCCACCAAGAGGAATTATGCAAATACCAATCTACAGTCTTTTTTAATCCTGACTGGAAGGTTTCCTGCGCATGCCAACCTAGCTCATTTTTGGCCTTGCTGGCATCAATGGCATAGCGACGGTCATGGCCAGCACGATCTTGTACGAACTCTATAAGCTCCTTATAGCTGTCGCCATTTTTTCTGGGCTTTAGAGAATCCAGCTGCTCGCAAATAGCTTCTACAACCTGGAGGTTAGTTCGCTCACTATCGCCACCAATATTATAGGTCTCTCCTATCTTGCCTCGCCGCACAGCGAGAAAAAGCGCCTTTGCATGATCATCGACATAAAGCCAATCCCGGACGTTCTTGCCATCACCGTAAATGGGCAGTGGCTTTTCTTCCAGTGCATTAAGTATTACCAGCGGAATGAGTTTTTCAGGAAACTGAAACGGGCCGAAATTGTTGGAGCAATTAGTAATAATGACGGGCAGCCCATAAGTGTGGGTCCAGGCTTTCACAAGGTGATCGCTGGCGGCCTTGGAGCTCGAATAGGGTGATCTTGGGTCATAAGCTGTGGTTTCGGTGAATAGCCCACTATCGCCTAGCGAGCCGTATACCTCATCGGTCGATATGTGATGAAACCTGAAGTCTTGTTTCCGCTGCGCATCTAGCGAACCCCAGAATGCCCGCGCAGCTTCCAGCAAATGGTATGTACCAACAATATTGGTGGTTATGAAAGGCTCAGCATAATCAATCGAACGATCTACATGCGTTTCCGCCGCCAAATTCAAAATAGCATCCGGTCGGAAATTTTCCAGCGCAGCAGCAATCTTGGGCTTATCTGCAATATCTGCATGCAGAAACTGATATCGATCAGATCGCTTGACGCTATTCAGTGAATTCAGATTACCCGAATATGTTAGCTTATCGATATTTAGCACGACTACATCGGTATCTGAAATCAAGTGTCGTATTAATGCGGAGCCAATAAACCCCGCGCCGCCAGTAACAACAATTCTATGCATTTGAGAACGCCGCCAGTTCGTCCTGCCAGTTTAAAAAAGTATCCAGCTTGTTATCTGCGAGGCGCCGGTTGCATAAAATGGAATTTTTCGGCCGCTGCGCTAAAGTCGGGTATTCTTCACTCGAGCAGGGCTTGAGATTACATTCAATACCAAACTGCTGCATTGCCGCACTAGCAAAATCAAACCAGGAGCAATAGCCGCCAGCACTAGCATGGTATAGGCCATGCAGCTTCTCATCTACAGCTACCTGAATTTGCCTGGCTAGCGCGCGGACGGGCGTTGGGCTACCGTACTGATCGTGCACGATTTTAAGCTCACGCGATGGATCGCTTTCTGCAAGGTTACGAATTTTGTTCAAAAAATTCTCTCCACTTGCTGAGTACAGCCAAGCTGTGCGCAATATACAGTAGTTAAGCCCCTCGACGCTGGCAATATTTGTTTCACCCTGCAATTTGCTTTTACCATAAACTGTTTGCGGCTTTGTCGCATCACCTTCGCTATAGCATTCAAAAAGAGGCTTCGAACCCGAGAACACATAATCCGTAGATATATGCGCCAAATAACATTCGTTATGCGCACACCACTGCGCTAACACACCAACACCGTCTGCATTCACCGCATGTGCTCGTTCAGGCTCCTGTTCTGCCTGGTCTACCGCTGTATAGGCAGCGCAGTTAACGACGATATCAGGCCTAATGCTGTCCAGCTTTTCGCTAAGAGCACGCAAGTTGGCTAGGTCAAAATCATGGGAGGAGGCTGAAATTAGTTGGTATCCCTGCAGCGATGCCATTATCTGTGAGCCAAGTTGGCCGCTGTCTCCGGTTACAAATATTTTGTGGCGCGGCATGCTATCAATCCATAAAATCTCGTTGAACCATTCTAGCGTAAACATCATTTCGGCTCATCAACTGTTGGTGAGACCCACGCTCAACTATTTCACCACCTTCAAGTACTAATATTTCGTCTGCATGTTCAACGGTAGATAATCGATGCGCGATAACCAATGTTGTACGATCTTGCATAACCTTTTCCAGAGCCAACTGAACTTTCACTTCCGATTCATTATCAAGTGCCGAGGTTGCCTCATCCATGATCAGAATAGGTGCGTTCCGAAGTATCGCCCTGGCGATCGCTAGCCTCTGCCGTTGACCCCCTGAAAGTAAAACGCCATTCTCTCCTACCATGGTTTCATAGCCGTCGGGCAACTCCCTGATAAATTCATCGGCATTGGCCACCTGCGCCGCGCGCTTAATCTCCGTAATTTCAACTTGCTCGAGGCCAAACGCGATATTATCGGCGATACTTGCGTTAAAAAGATTTACGTTTTGCGAGACAATAGCAATGTTTTTTCTCAGAAAATCGAGGCTATATTCCCGCAGGTTAACTCCGTCGATTTTTATTTCGCCCTCACCGGCATCGTAAAATCGCGGGATCAGGTTTACCAATGTCGATTTGCCACCACCACTGCGACCAACCAGTGCGATGGTACTGCCCCTGGGCGCGACAAAGCTGACCTTTTTTAACACCGGCGCTGACTCTTCGTCATAAAAAAATACAACATCCTTGAATTCAATTTCTCCCTCAATGGCTGGTGAAGATAGCTTGCCCGTATTACGCTCCTTTTCCTTGTCTATATGCTCAAAAACTTCTTGTGCCGCCACGACTCCCTGCAGCAATTGGGGATGAACACTGCTAAGACTCCGAATCGGCTTTGGCAGTAAAGCCGCCGCTGTGACATAGGCAATCAGGGCGGCAGGATCCATCATATCCCTGAAGTAAAGCACTACATACATTACGATTGCCATCGCAACAATAATCATCATTTGCATTAGCGGCGCATAGATAGAGTTGACCTTGGCCAGCTTCATGCCAAGCTTTTTGGTGTCGCTACTTACGTCATGAAACCGCCCTTTTGATTGCCGCTCGGCCACCGAAGACTTGACCAGTCGAATACCGGAAAAAACTTCGGAAACCACGTGATTCAACTCGCCAACTGTTAATTGAATACCATGCCCGAAACGCTTCACCTTAACACCTACCCAACGAATTATTAGCGCCAGCGGCGGGCCCAAAATTAAAAATATCAGCGTGAGCTGTGGATTCTTGTAGATTAGATAAGCAAACAGTGCGATAACGGTAAGCCCCTCCCTGACTATTATAG
>JABDNS010000079.1 GCA_013043705.1 Pseudomonadales bacterium | reverse complement strand
CCTCAATCGCTAATTTTCCATTTCAGTGGTTTGATTTTTTCCGTGTGCCAATGCTGGTTGCCGCGGATGCCGATTCCGCCAAACAGGCGCTTGCCGAAGAACTGCACGAGATTTTATTCTGGTTATTGGCGGCGCTCGTAGCCGGCCATGTAAGCATGGTCGTGTGGCACCATCGCAATGGCATAGCACTACTGCCGCGACTGTTACCCGCAAGCGGTGTGTCCGCAGCAGTGTTTGCGGCTGGACTGGCGCTAGTTACTGCAGCGCTAGTGGCTTGGGCGCTTAGTGCGGCCGATGTGCTGGGCAAGCGAGATGCTTCATCGGTACCAGCCAATAATGAGAAAGCGGCACACCTTGAGAGCCCAACACAATTAGATAATATGCCAGCGGTTGATGTGCCCGAGCAATGGCGCTCTGTGCCCGGCTTGAGCAAGCTTGAGTTTGTTGGTGAGTACCTGGGCGTCGCTTTTGTGGGGCAGTTTACGCAATTCGATGTACGGCTGCAGTTTGATCCGGCAAATCCCGCCGCGGGCGTGCTCTACGTAAGTGTGGATGTAACGAGTGCCAGCACCGGTTCCGCAGACATGGATGCGATGCTGCCCGACCCGGCCTGGTTTCACTTTGGCAAGTATCCACGCGCCCGGTTTTACAGCGAGCAAATTTTTTCGAGTGCTGCGAGTGCAAGTGATTCCGGCGCGAACGGCACAGCGCTGAGCGCTGGCAGGTTTCGTGCCCAGGGAGCGCTGCTCCTGAAAGGCTACCAGCGGCCGCTTGCGATACCATTCACATGGAAAGTGTTGCCTGGAGGCCAGGCGCATATGCAGGTAGAGACTTCGGTCAACCGGCGCGATTATGCGATTGGCAGCGGCGAGTGGGCCGATGACGACAGTATTGGATTTAACGTGAATGTCCGTGCCGAAGTCGTGTTAGAACAGCTACCAGCTAATTAGGCGGGATTTCAATTATGCGAGTTATAGAAGTTAGCAAGCACGGCGGGCCCGAGGTTTTGCAATTGGCGGAACGCGAGCAGCCTGTTGCCGGCAAAGGTGAACTGCTCATTGCGGTTGAGGCGGCTGGCGTCAATCGCCCCGATATTATCCAGCGATTGGGTTTTTATCCAGCGCCTGCGGGCGCATCGGATCTGCTTGGCCTGGAAGTGGCGGGCGTGGTAGCAGCGGTTGGCGAGGGTGTCGAAGGCTGGCGCGTGGGCGAGGCGGTATGCGCGCTTAGCAATGGCGGTGGCTATGCAGAATTTACCAGCGTTGACGCCGGTCAGTGCCTGCCGATCCCGGCCGGGCTAAGCGCGGTGCAGGCAGCCAGCTTGCCCGAAACGTTTTTTACCGTATGGTCGAATGTTTTTGATCGTGCAAAGTTGCGTAGCGGAGAATCCTTCCTGGTGCATGGTGGCACGTCTGGTATTGGTGTTACAGCGATACAAATGGCGAAAGCAGTTGGGGCCAAGGTTTATGCAACCGCTGGCAGCGATGAAAAGGTGGCGGCTTGTGAAACGCTAGGCGCAGTAAAGGCGATTAATTATCGCAGCGAAGACTTTGTCGAAGCGGTGCGCGCGCATCACGACAAGCCCGGCATCGATGTTATTCTGGACATGGTTGGCGGCGACTATATCCAGAAAAATTTTAGCCTCGCGGCAATTGAAGGGCGTATCGCCAATATAAACTTCCAGGCTGGCTTCGAAGCGAGCGTTAATTTTATGCCGATGATGACCAAACGCATTACCTTTTCTGCCTCGACGTTGCGCCCGCAATCGGCGGCCAGCAAGGCGCGGATTGCTTCCGCACTGCAAGAATCATTTTGGCCATTAATAGAGATGGGAAAGATTCGCCCGGTTATCGCGGCGCGATTTCCGCTTGCCGAGGCCGCAGATGCTCACCGCTTGATGGAAACCAGCCAACATATCGGCAAAATAATATTAACTACCGGTAGTTGATAATGCGATTCGATCTTTTTTTTCAATACGCATGTATGTGTGCCAGGGCTGCATTTTTAAAGCTGGCGCTGTTGCAAGTCGCGCTGTTATGGCTAGCACTGCCGTCGCTTGCGCTGGTTGTCGCTTCGAGTGCAAGTGCTAATGCAGCGCAACCGGCTAGCCTGTCGCGTATGGCCGAGGCGCTTCGCTATCCAACCGTTAGTTTTCAGGACAAAACAAAAATCGACTACGCGCAGTTCGATGCCTTTGTTGCATTTCTAGAGCGCAGTTACCCTGCCACGTTCGCAAATCTTCACGTGGAGCGATTCTCAAAGTACAGCCTGTTGCTGCGTTGGCCGGGAACTAACAGTGCGGCGACTCCTGTATTATTCGACGCACACTACGACGTTGTGCCCATCGAGCCGGGCACACTAAAAGATTGGCCGCAACCACCGTTTGCTGGCAAGGTTTCCGATGGTTATTTATGGGGCCGCGGCGTGATCGACGACAAGCTAGCTGTCATAGCCTATTTTGAAGCGATAGAAGGCTTGCAGCGAAACGGTTATCGGCCCACGCGCGATCTGTATTTTTCGATTGTGCACGATGAGGAAATAGGCGGCGAAGCGGGTGCGGTTGTGCTTACCGCGGCGCTGGCCCAGCGCGGCATCTCGTTTCCTTACATGGTGGGAGAGGGCGGTGCAATGATCGAGCAAACGCCGTGGCTGGGCGAACGGCCAATGGCAATGATTGCACTCGCCGAAAAAACCTACGTTACGTTTTCGCTACATGCCGACGCTGAAGGTGGGCACTCGTCAATGCCGTCTGCCGACAGCGCTATTGCACGGTTGGCAACTGCGGTTACGCGTGTGCACGAGAATCCGCTGCCGCCCAGGCTACAGTCACCTATTATTGAGATGCTTGATGTGCTGGGTGCGGAAGTGGGCGGTGTGCAAGGCTGGATGATGCGAAATTTATGGCTTGGCAGGCCGTTCGTATTGAATGCCTTGGGCGACATTCCGGCGAACAATGCAATGGTGCGCTCGACTGCGGCGCTTACCATGTTTGATGCAGGCGTCAAGGAAAATGTGATTCCACAGCGCGCTTCTGCGAAAATTAATATGCGCTTGCTGCCCGGGTTTAGCGTTGAGGATGCAGTGGCGGCTATAAAAAAAATTATTGACGACGAGCGTATAAGCATTAGCACCGACTCCTGGGGGCAAAGCCCGCCAGTGGCACCAATGGATGGCGAGGGCTATGCAAGGATCAGTCGCGCGATTCAAGAAGTGTTCCCTGAGGCGCTGGTTGTGCCTGGTCTTTTGGTTGCCAGCACAGATACCCGGCACTACCAGCGAATTTGCCCGTCCATCTATCGTTTCAGGCCGTTCCAGTTGCCGATGGGGGATACCGCGCGTATTCATTCGACCGGTGAGCGACTAGCGACCGCCAGCGTTGTGAAATCGGTTGAATTAATGTCGGCGCTGATCAAAAGCGCTGGCGCGCCTTGAATCGCAGCAGCTGTTAAACTATGCGAGCAATTTTATATATGGTAGCGCTGCGGCGCGGAGGTAAGTAATGAATAATGTAGCGCAAATGAACCTGGGTGGCATCGAAGGCTTTGATATTCCGGATCCGGCCGCCATACCGCGTATGGAAGATAAAGTATCGCCTGCCGAGTGGCAGACCAGGGTCGAGCTGGCGGCTACCTATCGCCTGGTGGCCCTGTATGGCTGGACCGACCTGGTGTTTACGCATATATCCGCGCGCCTACCCGATGAAGATGGCGAAGAGCGTTTCCTGATTAATCCTTACGGCGTATTGTTCGACGAGATGACAGCCTCCAGCCTGGTCAAGATCGACCTTGAGGGTAATATCAAAAGTGATACGCCATATTTTGTGAACCCGGCAGGATTTACCATTCATTCAGCGGTGCACAGTGCACGCGATGATGCCGGCTGCGTTATGCATGTGCATACGCCTTACGGCATTGCCGTTTCTGTGCAGAAGGGCGGGTTGAAGCGTTACACGCAGTTTTCGATGCAGGTATTTAACGACCTTGCTTACCACGACTACGAAGGTATTGCGCTGGATCTCGACGAGCGCGATAGGTTGATTGCGGATATGGGCGAAAAAAGCCTGCTGATGCTGCGCAACCACGGCACGCTTACCGTGGGTCGCAACTGTGCAATTGCATTTTTGCGGATGTATTTTTTAGAAAACGCCTGCAAAACGCAAATTCTTGCGCAATCGATCGGTGCTGCCGAGCACCTGCATGAAGAGCCGCAGGCCATGGCTGATCGCGTCTACCAGCAAGGGGAAGTGGCGTTCCAGCCCGGGCTGGGTGACAACCTTGTATGGCCAGGCTTAATGCGTAAGCTCAACCGTGCAAACCCCGGTTACGATTATTAATCTGTTTGTGCGTTTGTTGTTATCAACGTTGTTATCAATATTGTTATCAACATTGTTATCAAAAACGTTGCAGGCTTAACTCGTAATCCAGCCAATCTTGTTATCGAACTGCACGCTGGTGTTGCCTGAAGGTTTGTTACCGCTGTAGGCAACTTCATTCTCGATCAGCTGGCGGTAGCGCGCCTCAATGCGATCGCGTTTGAGTTTGAGGGTAGGCGTGAGCATGTCGTTCTCAATCGTCCAGGGTTCTTCACAGACAACAATATTGGACAGCCGCTGATGTGACTCCAGCTGTGCATTGACGCTTTCCAGTGTGGCGGCCAGGCTTTGATTGAGCTCATCGCGCGATACCGAACTGCCTGCATTGGTGACCACCAGCGCAACCGGCTGTGGCAAGCCTGAGCCCAGTACGCAGGACTGCTCAATAAAACTGTTCGAGCCGAGCAGGCTTTCAATCGGTACCGGTGCAACATATTTCCCTTTCGCTGTTTTGAACTGCTCTTTTACGCGGCCTACAATAACCCACGCGCCATCGCTGCGTTGCACCGCTTTGTCGCCGGTTTTAAACCAGTCGCCTTCAAACGCCTCCGCGGTTGCCTGCGGGTTTTTATAATATTCCTTGAATACCGATGGGCCACGAATCAGCAATTCGCCGCTTGCCGAAGTTCTCAGTTCTACGCTTTTGCAGGCGGTACCGATGGTGCCCAGTTGCGAGGCCTTGAAGGGTTGATTGGTGCAGGAAGCGCCACTGGTCTCGCTCATTCCCCAGCCCTCGGCGATATTTACGCCAAGGCGGTGAAACCAGCGCAGCAGTTCGGGTGAAATGGGCGCACTGCCTGAGCCGAAAAATTCGCAGTCTTCAAAGCCAAGTTGGCGGCGAATTTTTTTGGCCACTCGCTTGCCTACGAAGGGCATTGAAAGTAGGCGTTGTAATTTTTTATCCGGAATTTGGTCCAGCACTTTAGACTGGAACTTGGCCCACAGACGGGGCACCGAGATAAATGCCGTGGGATTAGCGTGGCGCAAGTCATCGACGAAAGTATCCAACGAATCGTTATAGAAAATTTCAATGCTACTGTAGAACGAGTTCATGGTTACCATCGAGCGCTCGGTAATATGTGCCAGCGGTAAATAAGAGACTATTCGATTGTGACCCTCGGGCAGCCATGCGACCACGTCGTTGGATGCGGCCGCCAAATTGCGGCTGGTAAGCACCACACCCTTTGGTTTGCCGGTGCTGCCGGATGTGTAAACGATGGTGAAGGCATCGTCCAGCCCCGGGTCGGCAGTAACTTCAATAGGCGTTTGCTCCGCAAGCCAGGCATTCCAGGAAAGTGTTGCTTCAATGCCTGCGTAGGGAAAACCGATCGTCGGGACGTCGATGTTTGCGGCGGCAAGTGCGGACTGGGAATCCAGCTTGCCCACAAACAAAGCCTTGCTGTCGCTATGCTCCAGAACGTAGCTGATCGTATTGGCCCCAGCTGTTGCATAAATTGGCACACTGATCATTCCCGCCATCGCGATGCCGATGTCGGCAATTAGCCACTCGGCGCTGTTTTTTGCCAATAGTGCAACTCGATCGCCTTGCTCCAGGCCCATCGCCTGCAGGCCCGATGCGACCCTGCGAGCCAAATCGTCGACCTCGCCCCAGCTATAGACCTTCCAGTTGCCGTCGACCGGCTGGTGTAAGTATGGCTGCTGCGGTGTAGCGAGCGCGCGCTGCTTGAATTGCTGTAGGGGGCCTATGTAATCCATGGGGCTCCAGTGAGTGCGAGTTTTCCGGTAATGGGCGCAGGCTGCCAGTTTGTACTGTTTAGCTCGGCCCGGACGTTCGGCAATTTTCCCTGTTTTGGGGTCTCAGCTCAAGTTGCTTTGAACGTTAGGCTATTTGGGCGGTCTGGGGTGTTTGCGCTGGGGCCGGTGGCGGTTAGAATACCGCGCCACTTGGTTTGCAGTTGCCTGGTTTGCAGGCTGCGAACGCAAAAACACAGTCGACCTGGTTTGCGGGTCATTTTAATCAGTAGCGGGAATCATTGGTATGACGACAGTGACATTTATCAACGCAGACGGCGAAGAGCGTAAAGCAACCGGCAAGCCGGGGCTTTCGGTTATGCAATTGGCCGTTGACGAGGGCATTGATAGCATCGTGGCCGAATGCGGAGGCGGTTGTGCTTGTGCAACCTGCCATTGTTACGTCGACGAGCGCTGGACTGATGTCGTTGGCCCACCCAATGAATTTGAAGATGAGATGCTCGATGGCACCGCCTGCGAGCGTCGCGAGAATAGCCGTTTATCCTGCCAAATTTCGCTAACCGAAGAAATGGATGGGCTCATTGTTCATCTACCTGAAGAACAATAACTGAGGCCTGCGCATGTCCAAACAGCGAATCCGTGAACTGCTTGATGAGCTCGGACAAGAGCTTGGCAGGAGCGATGTCGACGACGAGGCGCTGGATTTATTCAAGGCACTAGACAGCGACATCCGTGAGGCGAGTGAGGCAGAAGGCGCATCTTCCGGTGCGGCTGATGCAGATGATGAGCTTATGCAGCGAGCGCGCGAACTCGAAGCCCGTTTCGCTAGCAAGCACCCCAACCTTGAATTGTTTTTGCGCGAAATTGCCGACACACTCGGCAAACTCGGAATTTAATCCCCTGTAAGAATTGGTGCGTCTCGCGGCGCGTTTAATATCTAATTTGCTAGCGCAAGCAAGCGCAGGCCTGTTCACGCTGGAGGTTTATCCAGCCAGAATTCCGGTTTTTGTTTCGCGCGCCGCATGCGGTTGAGCGATGCCAGCACGATTGGCCGTTTAACCAGTGCCAGGGTTAGTGCATGTTTGCCGGGAAAGTCGCACAGCACCAGCCCGGCCAACAGCGTAAGCAAGCCTTGCCCCGGTAGTACCAACATCGCGATTCCTGCCAGGATTAAAATCAGGCCCAGTACATTTTTTGCAGCCAGTACGATGATAGCGCGCAGGCCAATATAGTCTTTTACGTCTCGCGCCGCATTGTCCTGCGTAAAGTAGTTGGCGGGCAATGCGGCCACAAACCAGGGCAGCGCTATAATCGTAGCGAGCAACGCGAGCACGGAAAAGCCCATCATCCAAAGACCGAGCTGCGCATTTTGCGCAAGCAGGTTTTGTGCATTATCGAGCCAGGCAGGCATGCTGGTGTCTCTTACGCTGAGCCGGGTTGGATGCGTGCGATAACGTAGGCATGGTCACTGGCTTTTTGGGCGCGGTCCAGTTCTCCGGGTCGCACACCGAGCAATTCATTGCCATGCAGCACTTCATATTCAACCCGGTTCTGCTGCTGCATCTCAAGCGGCACCACGCCGTGCATTAGTGCGTGCAGCTTGCCACGATGATTGTAGTCATAGCGCTGCCTGGCGGGTAGGCGCTCGAGCATATTGCAGCAATCCTCGCCGAGCATCGTACGCAAGGTTTGGCTATGCTCCACATCGTTAAAGTCGCCGGTAACATAAAATTCCTGGTCGCTATTCAGCAGGGCTTGCAGGTGCTGCCTAACCAGCGCAGCTTGCGCAACCCGCATAGCGGCTCGCGGGTCGTGGCCTGGGTCCTGAACTGCAAATATGCTGTGCTGTTTGCGCTTCGAGGCCAGGTGCAGGTTTACCACCGTTAGCCATGCGCTGCTGCGTGTTCCATTATGCTGCAGCGCAAATTCAGCGATGGATGGTTTACGCGAATCGGTAAAAGCAGGGTCATTTTCGCCGAGGCGAATAGCGCTACCTTCCCGTAACAGAGTGCGCGCCGGGTTATACAAGAAGGCATTACGAATATTGCCGCCTGGCTGGCCACCGTCGGCGCCGGACTCTGGCGGCAAATCTACCCAGGCATAAGTGGGCCCGCCAGCGCGTTCGATGTCCGCGCAAATCCGCTTCAGGGTTTTATGCGCAGACACCGTTTGGGTAATCTCCGCTCCATCGCTATCCTGTATTTCCTGCAGCGCAACAATGTCGGGACAGGCGGCCTGTTGCACCACCGCTTCGGCGAGCAAGCGGTATTGACCGCTACCAATATCATCGTCGATATCCGAGCGCGGGTCTGCAACAAAACGGGCACGCTCAATGTGCGGATCCAGGTTAAAAGTATTCAGGGTAAGCACGCTGAGCGCATTCGCGGTAGGCACAAGTGTGCTGGCTGAAATATCGATATCAGCCTGCGTCGCATCAAAACTGCCGGTCACCGCAATTTGGTAGGCGCCAACGCGGTAATCCATTGGGCCTGCAACAGGCGTTTGTAACCGTGCGCCAACATTAATTTTGGGCGCATCGCGCGACTTGCGGATGCGAAACCCGGGCAGCCAAAGTGATTGCTTGTTAGGGCCCAGCAACACGCCGCCTTCAGCGCTGCGCAGCGCGTCAAAGCGATCGGCGTGCTCTTCCCAATCAAGAGGTACAACAACATAATCGCCAAAAGGGTTGCTGGCTTGCACGAAGGTGGCGCCGGCCTCAATACCGACCAGCATACCTTCAAGACTATTCAGGTATTGCGCCTGCTCTGTGGCCTCAGCCGGCAGCGCGGCAGCACGCAGCATATATGGCACAATTTCAGGCCCGTTGCGTTGCAACAGGCGCACCTTGTTCATTTGCAGCTGCGTAACCGGCTTGTCGATCTCAAGACGCGTATAGTCAATAACCTTGGCGTCCAGTTCCAGCCAGTTACCCACGGCGGGTTTGCGACCACGACTGAACACAAACAATGCGTGTGAGCAGCCCTGCGCGTCGGCTCCGTAGGTTCCGGCGTCCGGGTCCTGGATAAAAAAGCCGTGCTTTACCGCGCCGGTAACCACGCCGCGGGTTCGTACTGATTGACCGGCAAATGGCGAGAAAGGCGTAGGCCCTTGCAGCTGGTATATGGGTGTATTGTCCAAGTCGAATTACCGCTTGATTATTGAACCGGCTCTACGGTGAAATTGCCATGATCGGCGCGCGTGACTGGGGATTATATCGGTCGAGCGGCCGAATCGGTACGCACAAGTAAACTGATTTCGAACTACTGGCGATATAATGTTGCAACAAAGACCAAGCTGGCCGCGCTGGCTACAAAATGATGGATGCCAATATGCATATCGATGACATTGATGTAAAAAGCTACCGCTACGATGGCGGTCGCAAGTTCAAGCTTGCCAGTTGTCCAACCAGTGTTGAGTCGCTCTATGAAGACAAGAAAGATTACAAGCGCATGTTGTGGGAGTACCGCAAGAAAATTGACGAACTGCAAAATAAAATGTACGCCCACGATCGCTATGGCATGCTATTGATCTTCCAGGCCATGGATGCAGCCGGCAAGGACGGCACAATCCGTCACGTTATGTCTGGTGTAAATCCCCACGGTGTGTTCGTATCGGCGTTTAAAAAGCCCAGCGATGAAGAACTGGATCATACCTACTTGTGGCGCAGCAACAGGCAAATGCCAGCGCGTGGCAGGCTGCGAATTTTTAACCGGTCATATTACGAAGAGGTATTAGTAGTTAAGGTGCATCCCGAAATTCTTGCGCGCTACCAGCGCGTGCCGGATGAGTTAAAGGCGGATCCTGATAAAGTATGGCAGCAACGCTATACCGACATTCGCGCTATGGAGCAGTATGAGAGTAACAATGGTATAGCAGTGGTTAAGTTCTTCCTGAACCTATCGCGCGATGAACAGCGGCGCCGGTTTATCGATAGAATCGACCGCCCTGAAAAAAACTGGAAATTTTCTAATGCAGACGTAAAGGAGCGCGCTTACTGGGATGATTATATGCAGGCCTACGAAGCGGCAATTAACCAGACGGCTTGTGGTCATGCGCCGTGGTATGTAATACCCGCCGACGACAAGCGCAATATGCGGTTAATTGTATCCCGGGTGGTACTGTCACACCTGCAAGCGCTGCCGATGCACTATCCCAAGGTTAATGACGAACAGCGTGCTGCGTTAGGTGAAATGAAAAAATCGCTGGAGAACGATTAGCCGGGTTTATTCGGCCGCGGCCAGTTCGGTTTTCGCTTCAGCGTCGCCCCTGTCAATATCCTGCTGGAAAAAACTGCCAGGCGCGAGGTTTTCTATCTGCTCGAAAAGCGAAATGAACTGCTGCGTGAGCTTATGTGACCTGGCCATATGTACCAGTGGTTTCTGCTGGTAATGTGATTCTTTCATTTTTACCGAGCTGCCGATGTAGCAGTCGAGCACCGGCATTTCTTCGGCTCTCAATTCAGCTACCAGCTTAGCTGGCAAGCTGGCCTGGGCATTAAATTGATTGATGATCACGCCCTCAATTCGAAGATTTTCGTTATGATCTTCTTTCAGCTCCATCATGTTGTCTATCAGGTTATACAAGGCCTGCTTTGAAAACGAATCACAATCGAAGGGGATTAAAACTGTATCGGTGCCGATCAGCGCAGACTTGCTATAAAAATTAAAGTTGGGTGCAGTGTCGATGTAAATGCGATCGTAGTACTGCTCAAGTTTTTCCAGCGCCTTGCGAAGCTGGTAAATTTTGTAGCGGCTCTCAAGATCTCGTTCCATGCGCTCCAGCTCAATGCTGGAGGGTAGTAGCGCCAGGTTGTCGTATGCGGTGTCGACAACGTAATCCTGCGGCGTAAGTTTATTTGTGAGCAGGCCGCGCTTTTGGCGGAAAATACTCGCCACGTTGGTATCGACCTTGCGCGCTTCATCGCTATGGATATCGTAGCCCAGGTACATGCTGGAGTTGCCCTGCACATCCAGATCCACTAATAACGTCGAGTATCCCATCTCTGCACTTATCGCTGCCAGGTTGCAGGCAATGCTGGATTTGCCTACGCCACCTTTCTGGTTGAATATCACGCGTTTCATTGGCTTGGTTCTCTACTTAATTGTTTGCCTGGTTCTTTATTGCTTGGCGCGCAGTAAGCGCTACTGCTGGTCCCAGGGCGTTGATGGCACCTCTCGCTCGGTTGCCAATTCGAGCTGGAAGTAATTGTCGCGCTTGAAGCCAAACAGCATCGCAATCAAGTTGCTTGGAAATTGCTCAACCAGCGTATTCATCATGCGAATGCGCGCGTTGAACTGGTTGCGCGAATTAGCGATTTCAGCTTCAACCTGGTTGAGGGCTTCCTGCAATTCCACAAAATTCGTGCTGGCTTTTAAATCGGGGTTCGCTTCAGCAACGCCCAAAAGATTACCCAGCTTGTGGGATACCTCGGTTTCTGATTGGCTAACACTATCGCGATTGTCGACTTTGCCTGTTACCGCCTCAACACGCTGCGCGGTAATGTCTTCAAGCACTTTGGCTTCATGCTGGACGTAGCCGCGCACTGCACTAATCAGCTTGGGAATCAGGTTGGCTCGGCGCTTCAGGGCCACATCGATAATGCTCCAGCCTTCCTCGATCATATTGCGGAATTTTATGAAGCGGTTGTAAGTGCCAATAGTCCAGACCACGACAAAGATGCCGCCGAAAATAAAAAACGGAGTGTATTCAGACATTCATTTATCGCTATTGTGAATCGGCGTTGCTGGCGCCCGGTTTTATTGAGGCTTTGGTTCGGGTCTGTTTGCGCCCGTTTTAGCAGCCGCTATTCTACCTAGAGCAGCGGGTCTAAAGCTGTAAAAACTTGCACAGATTTACCATTAGCGGCTGGTTTTTTCGGCCTCGGCGGTTTATTTGCCCGTTCTGGATTCCCGCTCAAAGCCCGCGCAGCATGCGCCAGTAGCGCCTTAAGGTGCCGGCGGGCATATCTCTCGAGACGATATACGCCGCATGCGCAGTGGAACCTGCGTCCTCGCTGAGCTCGATGCCCCACAGCCCGCCACGCTCGTGCGGCAGCAACGAATAGCGCACGTCCAGGATGCGCGATGGTGTTTCAGCGGCGATCGCGGTATAGCCCTGCGAGAACCAGTTGAAACGCTCGATATCGCGGGCCTGCTGTGAGTCGGGGTCCAGCCACGGGAAATCCCTGCGCGGGTCCAGCGTTGGCATAGCAGCCCCCGGATATAGCTGCAGCTGCAGTCCCGCGCGGATACCGTCGGCATAAAAGTAACCCGCATAGCGGTATACGCTGCGCCACAGCAGTATATTCGCGAAGCCCGGCCTGACCACGATTTCGGTGGGCGCGTGGCCGCGCTGCGCCGCCACTTCCCAGGCCAAAGTCTGCGCGCGTTGCTGTTGTTTGTACCCGGCTACCTGGTAGCTGATTACCCATATCACCGCCAGCGCCGCCAGTGAGGCCCTGCGCCATTTGGCCGCCGCCGCAACCAGCATTAACAACGGCAGCGTAAGCAGCGGGTCGACCACGGATACCGTGTCCCACGAAAATCGATGCGAGCTGAATGGCCACAGCAGCTGGGTGCCATAACTGGTGCAGGCGTCCAGCAGCGCGTGGGTGGCATAGCCAAGTAGCGCAAACAGCACAGTGATACGAAACGGTAATTGCCAGCGGCGCGTGAACAGCAAGTGGCAAACGCTTGCCACGATCAAAGCGCCGACAGGTATAAAAACCAGGGCGTGAGTAAACTGGCGATGGTACTCAAGAAACAGCAGCGGGTCTTCACTGGAGCGAATCAGTACATCGAGATCGGGCGCCATGCCGGCGACCAGGCCAACCAATGCGGCGGCGTGAATGCGCGCTGGCTGCGCCAGGCTTTGTGGTAGGGCCGCACCCAGTGCACCTTGAGTAAGCGGGTCCATTCAGCGTTTATTGTTTTTCGCTGTGTCCGCGATTTTGAGTTTGGCGCGAATAAAGTCAGCGTGGCTGACGTAAAGCAGCTCGGCAATTTTTCGAATCATGTGGTCTTCGTAACGGTCGATGTCGCCGTCGGCAAAAGCCACGCGCCAGCAGTCTTCAATCAACTCTACCTTTTGGGCTTTGCTGAAATGGCGGTTCAGCAGTTCTGTAAATTCGTAGAGTGATGTAGCCGACGATTGCGTGTGCTTGGCATCCTGCAGCAACTGTTGTGCTTCGCTCTTATCCAACTGCAAGGTTTTACAGGCGATGGCAATCATTGCTGCTGCCTCGCGCGGGTCGCTATCGTGATCGGCGTGACCGACCTCTACCAGCAGCGCGGCGGCAGCGAGTTCCAGGTCGTGTGCACTTGCTTTGCTTTCGCTGTTAGCGCTGGCGAAGAGTGATTTAAGTCTATCAAGCACGGTGGGTTGCTGTTGGCACGAGTATCGATTGCTTGTTTCAGGCGAGACTGGCGACGAGTTTTTCCAATTTAACCTGGTCGGCTGCAAAGTTTCGGATGCCTTCGGCAAGTTTCTCAGTAGCCATCGCATCGCTGTTTAGCATCCAGCGAAATGCACTTTCGCCGCTATCGACGCGAGGCTCACTGCTTTTGGCGCCGTCGAGCTGGCGCTGCAGAGCGCCATTATCGGCATTCAGTTTTTCTAGCAGCGCGGGGCTAATGGTTAGCCGGTCGCAGCCGGCCAGTGCTTCAATTTCGCCCTGGTTGCGGAAGCTCGCGCCCATCACAACGGTGTTGTAGCTGTGCGCTTTGTAGTAATTATAAATGCGCGTTACTGAAAGCACGCCTGGGTCCTGTAGCGGTTCGTATGCTTCCGGGCCGCCATCGCTTTTGTTGTATTGCAGGTGCCAGTCGAGAATGCGGCCAACGAAGGGGGAAATCAAAAACACGCCGGCGTCAGCGCAGGCGCTGGCCTGGCTGAATCCAAACAGCAAGGTCAGGTTGCAATGAATATTGTCGCGTTCCAATTCGGCGGCAGCGCGTATGCCTTCCCAGGTGGATGCAATTTTAATCAGCACGCGCTCACGCCCAATACCTTGCTGTTCATACATAGCAATGAGTTTGCGCGCGCGTTCAATCGTGGCGCTGGTGTCAAATGACAAGCGCGCATCGACTTCGGTGCTGACGCGCCCTGGAATAATATTAAGAATTTCCGTGCCAACGCTAACCGCGAAGCGATCGCAGGCATCACCCAGCGGATCTGCTGCAGCGCGTGCCGCGCCCACCGCATCGCGCAATAGTGACTGGTAATGTGGCAGCGCCGCAGCCTTGAGCAGCAGCGAGGGGTTGGTGGTGGCATCCAGCGGCGCATATTGGCGAATTGCCTCAATATCGCCGGTATCGGCGACCACATCGGTCATGGACTTTAGCTGTTCGAGTTTGCTGGCTGTGGTCATTGAGTTGGGCCGGTCGTTAGCGGGTTGAAACTGGCAGGCATCATACAAGCGCGCCGACAATTTCGCGAATTTCGGCAGCTTTCATGTAGCGTGGCACCGGATAAAGCGAGCCCGCTTCGGCCAGGGCCTGGCGCGTGATGAGGGCAATATCCTCAGTCTTCAAGCCCTTGGGTTGGGTGGGCATTTCCATCTGCGCACGCATGGCCACGATCGATTCTATAAATTGCGAGGCCAATTCCGCGTCGCTGTCGCCTTGCATATCCACAGCGCGCGCCAGGACAGCCAATCGTGAATCCACGCAACTGCCGTAAGCACGCAATACCTCGGGCAGCACCATCGCGTTGGCGTTGCCATGCGGCGTGCCGCAAACGCGGCCTAGCTGGTGAGCGATGCCGTGTACATAGCCAACCGAGGTCTTGCCGAATGCGGCACCTGCGTAGAATGCAGCCATCGCCATGGCATCGCGTGCCTCCATGTCATCGCCATCCCGGTAGGCCCTGACCAGGTTGTCGAAAACCAGTTTCACGGCGGCAATCGCCTGCAGTTCTGTTTGCGCAGTAGATGCCTTGCTTAAGTAGGATTCAACCGCGTGGGTGAGTGCGTCCATGCCGCTGGCGGCCGTAACAGCGGGTGGCATACCGCGCATCAACTGTGGGTCCAGCGCTACATAGGAAGGGATCATTTTGCTGTCGATAATAGGCTGTTTGTCGTGGCTCACCGGGTCGGTAATAATCGCAGCGAAGGTTATTTCAGAGCCTGTTCCCGCCGTTGTGGGTGCAACAAACAGCGGCGCGCCAGCATATTTGCAGGGCTGTATGCCAGCAAAACTTTTCAGCTCGCCGGGGTTAGTATGCAGCATTGATATCATCTTGGCCGCATCCAGCACCGAGCCGCCACCGACTGCAAAAATCGCATCGCAATTATTTTCGCGATAGATTTTTTCTCCAGCCTGAACCTGGTCGAACGCAGGATCTGGTAACACGCCATCGTAAACGGACACCTCCGCACCGTTGCGCTGCAAAGTGGCCAGCAGTTCATTGAGCACGCCCAGTTCGCGCAAAATTGTATCTGTAACGAGTAGCACATTGTGGTAACCCAACAAGCTGAGTTGGTCGGCAAGTTGCAGCGACGAATTTTCGCCCTTCAATACCAGTGGTGCGTTGCGCGGTATCCAGCGCAGTAGTTTGGTTACCAAAATGGCACGAAGCTTGTAATAGAGAATTTTCATTTTTTTGCTCCAGGGCGCTGGGCCAGACCCGAGCCACGCCAGCCTGATACTCGCGCATCACGCCAGCCTGAGACTCGCGCATACAGACAACTTGAATTTGCTATAGGGGTGGAGGATGATACCAATGGTGTTGGTAGCTGTCGCGCTTGCTTGGGGTGATGTTTGTAGCCGGGCTGGAATTGGCAAGTTCAAAGGCGTAGGCTCCATGACGCAAGCCCCATGAAAAAAATTCCGTGACACGATTCCCATGACAATAGAAATAAGCAGCAGCGGAGCCATTTTCACCGTTTGTATTAATCGGCCCGAAAAGCGCAATGCGGTTGACGGCGCTACCGCGAAAGCGCTGGCCGATGCGTTCCGGCAGTTCGAGCAGGATGATGCCTCACGCGTTGCGGTGCTCTACGGCGCGGGTGGTCATTTTTGTGCCGGGGCAGACCTCAAGGCATTTGCTACGCAGCAGGGCGCAAACGCTTTGCAGGCTGGCGGTGACGGCCCGATGGGGCCGACCCGGATGCTATTATCAAAACCGGTTATTGCCGCGATTTCAGGGCATGCGGTCGCCGGCGGTTTGGAGTTGGCGCTTTGGTGTGATTTGCGGGTGGCAGATAGAAGTGCGGTGTTTGGGGTTTACTGTAGGCGTTTTGGTGTGCCGTTAGTCGACGGAGGTAGCGTACGGCTACCCCGGTTGATTGGTATGAGCCACGCGCTGGATATGATATTAACAGGCAGGCCAGTGGCGGCTGATGAGGCATTGCGCATTGGCTTGGCCAACCGCCTGTTTGAAAATGGCGAAGCACTCAATGCTGCCCAAGCGCTTGCATCAGAAATCGCGCGGTTTCCGCAACAGTGCCTGCGTGGTGACAGGGCCAGCGCCTACCAGCAGTGGGGCTTGCCACATAGCGAAGCAATGCATAAGGAGTTCGAGCATGGCTTGCGGGTGGTGGACTCGGGCGAAGCTTTGGCAGGCGCGAAAGCCTTTAGCGACGGCGGTGGGCGCCATGGTGTATTCGAGTAAGTCGTTTTTTTGTTGCGCGTGCCGTTTGTTGTGCCAGGATTTACCGGGCTCGAAATGATCAAATTCAATATTTTTGACTGCCAACAAACAGGAAGCAGGCTATGTACATTAAATCGTTAGCCGCCACGGTATGCATAGGCGTGGTTGTATTTTTCGCTGGTTGCCAGGCCGTCGTGCAAGGGGGTTTGAGCAATCAAGAGCGTGCGTTGCTGGAATCCATTGTTGCGGCAAGGCCAGCAGCCGATCGCGCGCGCGATGTTTACCGCAAGCCGGTGAAGACGCTGGCGTTTTTTGGCATAAGACCTGGTATGACGGTACTTGAAGTGCTGCCAGGTGGTGGTTGGTACAGCAAAATCCTGGCGCCCTATCTAGGGCCGCAGGGCACCTTGCACGCTGTGAATTACGCAGACTCAATGTGGCCATTGTTCGGTTTTTTTAACGAGGAATTTATTGCCAGGCGCAAGGTACAGATGCAGCGCTGGCCCGAGTTGGTAACCGAGTATGGCGGCAATGGCGCCACTGCGCGCGGCTTTGCATTTGGCGCGATCGATAGTTCGTTGAACGATAGTGTAGATGCGGTGCTTATGATTCGCGCACTGCACAACCTGAACCGCTTCGAGGCGCGCGCGGGAACGCGCAAGGCGGCACTGGCGAATTTGTACCGGGTTTTAAAGCCTGGTGGTGTGCTCGCTGTGGTACAGCATCGCGCGCCGGAGAGCGCAAGTCCGGATTGGGCGCAAGGACAAAACGGCTACCTCAAACAATCGGATGTGATTGGCATGCTTGAGGCGGCCGGTTTCGAGTTGGAAGCGAGCAGTGAAATTAATCGCAATCCCCGTGATTTGCCAACCGAAAGCGATTTCGTTTGGCGGCTACCGCCGAGTTATCGTGGTACAGGTGACAGCGAAGTCGCGCGCCTGGCGGTTGATGCGATCGGGGAGTCCGATCGCATGACCTTGCGCTTTCGCAAACCGCTTACTTTTACCCCGGCTCGCTGAGCCTTATTATTTGCTGTCGGCGTGAGGTAACACCAGGTATTTTTCTCCGCTAGCCATTTTGGCATAGTTGCGGATCGCATCGCCGCTTAACGCGCCCGCCAGCGATACCTCAGCCGTATAATGGCTGGCGAAAGTTGTTTGCAACTCGCTGGCTACCCTGGTTTTGAATTCAATTGTTTTCTCCATGCCGAATCGCGCCAGCGCGGCGGTAAGCAGCCAGCCGCCCACACTCCAGTAAAGGCCGTAGCTTCTACTTAGCGGCGTTGCGCTTCTGTCGAGACCGCCGTAGATGTAAACCTGTTTGTGTACTTCGGTGCCGTAACGACTGTAGTCTTTTTGCGAGCGCGCTGCCACCGCTTCCATTGCAGTGAGTAACTGGTCGGCAAGCTTGCCGCCGCCAATGCAGTCAAACGCTATCATTGCGCCGGTTGCTGCAATGGCTTCTTGTAATTGCTCCGCGAAGTTGTCATCGCTGGAGTTGCACACATACTCGGCGCCCAGCGCCTGCAATTCCTGCACGTGCTCTTCGCGCCTGACAATATTAACCAGCGGTATGCCATCGTCCTGGCAGACCTTGATCATCATGCGCCCTAAATTAGATGCCGCGCCGGTGTTAATTAGCGCTTTGAATCCGTCGGCGCGCATGGTTTCTAGCATCGCGAGTACCGTCATCGGGTTGACGAAGCTCGAGCATACGTCTCGCGCATCGCAATCATCGGCAACTTCCAAACAGGCATAGCCAGGCGCAACGCAATATTCGGCAAACATCTGCCCGCCGGCCACCGAAACCATTTTGCCCATCAGGTTTTGTGCCTTGTCGCCCGCGGCGACCACAATGCCAGCCCCCTCATTGCCACCCGGTAGCGATTGGTCGAGGCGACCGGAAAGATAGGGCATGGCGTAGTCGGGTATCTGCATTTGCACTTCCGGGCTGTCTGCCGTGCCGGTTTCCTGCAAAGTACTAACATCGCCAGGGCCTATCAGAAGGGCCAGGTCCGACGGGTTCATTGGCGCTGCCAGGACTTTGATCAACACCTCTTGTTCGCCTGGTGTTGGTGTGGGAGTGGTCTCTAGTGACAGCTTCAGGCTGCCGCCAGCGCTCACTTCGCTGCGGATTTGCCGGTTTTTGGCGGGAATACTTTTGGTGCTCATGTGAACTCCAGTGACTTTAATGACAACAACTTTGTTGGGTTTGTTGGGAATGACGCCGTGGAAATCGACGCTGTTGAGAATGACCTCGGGGCATCATACAGCCACTGCAGCGGGCTTTCCAAGCACCCCCTGCTGATTTTTACCGGCATCGAGCGCATTGGGCGAGCCAGGAGTGGCTGGTGCCAGCTTAAATTAATGCGCCGCCAGGCTGCACTGGATTGGACTGTTTGCTACAGGGCTTTATACTGCGCGGTCGGACAATTACATAATTAGTTGCCGCTCATAGAGGTATTCAACATGCACCAGCTCACCGGAATGGACGCTTCGTTTCTTTATTTGGAAACGCCCACACAACCCATGCATATATCCGGGCTGTCAATTTATGACCAATCCACCGCGCCGGGCGGGGTGGTGCGCTTCAAAGAGATTGTTGCCAACATAAGCGAGCGGGTGAAACCGATTCCGGCGATGACCCGCCGTTTGCAGGCGGTACCACTGTCGCTGGATCACCCCTACTGGATTTCCGATGGTAACTTCGACCCCGAGTTCCATATTCGCCATATTGCATTGCCAAAGCCCGGAGACTGGCGACAGTTGTGTATTTTGGTGTCGCGGCTGCACGCCCGACAACTCGATCGCGCACGCCCATTGTGGGAGATCTATATCATTGAGGGCCTCGACAATGTTGAAGGTGCGCCGCCGGGCAGCTTTGCGATGTTTAGTAAAACGCATCATGCCGCTATTGATGGTGCCTCGGGCGTAGAGATTATGTCAGCGATACACGACCTTGCACCTGAATACGAGCCGGTTGGCGAGCCGCTACCTGTGCCCGCCGAACCCGTTCCTTCGCGCATGCAATTGTTGATGCGCGCGCAATTAAATAACCTGAAAAAGCCGTTTCATTTTGTTGGCGTGGCGCGTAACACAGTGCCCGGTTTTGCCAGTGCGCTGAATCGCTTGCGCAAGAGTGAGCTGCATCGCGTTAAAGATGTGCCTCGAACGCGATTTAACCGGCAGGTCAGCGCGCACCGCGTTTTCGAGGCTACCCAGTTCCCACTTGCTGATATCAAGTCGATAAAAAATAGTATCCCGGGCGCAACAGTTAACGATGTGGCGCTAGCGATTGTTGGTGGCGCGCTACGTAAATACCTGGCGTACCACGATGAGCTGCCAGAGCACTCGCTGGCGGCGATGGCGCCAATCAATGTGCGCAGTGACAAGGATAAATCCGGAGGCAACGTTGTTTCTTCGATGACCGTAAAGGTGCGAAGTGACATAGAGGGCCCGCTACAGCGATTGGCCGCGGTGCATGAAAGCACGCGCAATGCCAAGGAACTTGCCAAAGCCGTTGGTGCAAAAACAATGGCCGAGTACATGGAGTTTTTGCCCTCGATGCTCACCGCCCAGGCCGCCAGGCTGGCAAGCCAGCTGGGCCTGACCAACCGGGTGCAGCTGTATTTCAATTGCGTAATAACCAATGTGCCAGGGCCGCAGTTTCCGCTGTATAGCACGGGTGCAAAAATGCTGGCCAACTACGGTACTGGCCCGGTTATGGATGGCGTCGCGCTGTTTCATGTTATTGGCAGCTACAACGGCAACATGACTATTTCGGCGACATCCTGCCGCGAAATCATGCCCGACCCCAGTTTTTACAGGCAGTGCATCGATAAAAGCTTTGCAGAACTGCAAGAAGCGGCGGCAGAAGTGCATGTGCAAAGCAAGCCTGTGCGCAAGAAACGCGCGCGCAAAGCCTCGCCAAAGGCGAATGCTGCACAAACTGGAAGCCAGCAGACAGCGTAAACTGCGAATAGCCTCCTGGTAATGTTAATCGCGACAAATGTAATCGCTAGAGGAGTTTGAATGAAAACCAAGATCACAGAAATGCTGGGTATTGAGCACCCGATCATCCAGGGCGGTATGCATTTTGTTGGTTATGCGGAGCTGGCCTCGGCGGTGTCTAACGCTGGTGGGCTAGGCATCATCACAGGCTTAACCCAGGGCACGCCCGAGAAGCTGGCGAATGAAATTGCCAAGTGCAATGACATGACCAATAAACCATTCGGCGTGAACATGACTTTTTTGCCCACTGTTTCAGCGCCAGATTATCCCGGCCTTTTCCAGGCCATTATTGATGGTGGTGTAAAAGTTGTAGAGACCGCAGGTAACAACCCTGCAAAGTGGATGCCGATGCTAAAAGATGCAGGTATCAAGGTCATACACAAATGTACATCAGTACGCCATTCTTTGAAGGCGCAATCGATTGGCTGCGATGCGGTGTCTGTAGATGGTTTTGAATGTGGCGGTCACCCCGGCGAAGACGATGTGCCCAATTTTATCCTGCTGCCACGCGCCGCCGATGAATTGGAAATCCCGTTCGTCGCTTCCGGTGGTATGGCAGACGCGCGTAGCCTTGTGGGCGCGTTGGCGATGGGTGCAGAAGGTATGAATATGGGTACGCGCTTTATTGCAACCCAGGAAGCGCCGGTGCACCAGAAGGTGAAAGAGGCCATTGTAGCGGCCAGCGAGCTCGACACCCGCCTGGTAATGCGCCCGCTGCGCAATACTGAGAGGGTTATGACCAACGAAGCTGTAGAGCGCCTGCTAGAGAAAGAGCGCAAACTCGGCGCAGACCTGAAGTTTGAAGATATTATCGATGAAGTGGCAGGCGTCTACCCTCGCATTATGCTTGAGGGCGACATGGACGCCGGCGCCTGGTCTTGTGGCATGGTGGCTGGCCTGATCGATAACATCCCTACGGTACAGGAGCTGATCGACTCGATCATGCAAGAGGCCGACAGCTTGATTAACCAGCGCTTGACTAGTCTTTACAGCGCATAAGCAGCTGCTTAGCTGCAAGCCTAGCGCAGTGCGAACGTTTCGTTTTCCATTTGCTGTACCGACGACGTTGGCGCCAGTGCGCAGCGCTTGTGCGCATCTGCGCGTGGCAGTAGTCGCTCGTAATAGAACTCCGCCGTTTGTAGCTTGCCACGGTAGAACTCGTCAGATTCCTTGCCATCACCGTTCTTGAGCTTTTCCGCGGCGGTTTCAGCTTGTAATGCCCAGTAGTAGGCCATGATCAGGTAGCCCGAGTACATCAGGAAATCGTACGATGCAGAGCCCGCTGCCTCCGGCTCATCCTTCGCGCGCAACATAATGCGGGTTGTCAACCAGTTCCACTGCGATGCGCGCCGCCCAAGCGTCCTGGCGATGCTGCCTACCGTGCTATCGGCAAAAAAGTTGCGTTTGGTAAACGCAAACAGGTCCTTGCTGTAATCACGCACGGCCTTGCCCTTTGTTTGCATTAATACTTTGCGACCGAGTAAGTCCAGCGCCTGTACACCGGTGGTGCCTTCGTACATGGTCGCGATGCGTGCATCGCGCGCGATCTGCTCCATGCCATGTTCCTTGATATAGCCATGGCCGCCAAAAACCTGCATGCCGTGGCTGGCCGCTTCGATGCCGAGTTCGGTTAAAAACCCCTTCAAAATTGGCGTATAAAAGCCGAGCTTGTCGTCGTATTTTTTCGCGCCTTCTTCATCGCCGGTAAGCGTCGCGTTAAATACGAAGTCGGCGAGCATGGAGGCGCCGTAAATCATTGCACGACCGCCTTCTGCGATGGCCTTTTGGGTGAGCAGCATGCGGCGCACGTTGGAGTGGTAGATAATTGCGTCGGCATCGTGTTCGGGCTCTTTGGTGCCCGACAATGCACGCATGGAGCGACGCTCATAAGCATAGGGCAGCGCGCCCTGGTAGGCTCGCTCGGCGTGCGATACGCCCTGAATTGCGGTGCCGATGCGTGCAGTATTCATAAAGGTGAACATCGCCGTCAGGCCTTGGTTGGGCTCGGCAATCAGGTAGCCGGTTGCCTCGTCGAAATTGAGCACGGCGGTGGCCGATGCCCGGATACCCATTTTGTGCTCTATCGATCCACAATTCACGCTGTTGCGCTCAGCGAGTTGCCCGTCATCGTCGAGCAGCACTTTAGGTACCAGGAACAGGGAAATGCCCCGTGTGCCTTTAGGGGCATCGGGTAAGCGAGCCAGTACAATGTGTACGATGTTGTCGGTAAGGTCGTGCTCGCCGGCAGAAATAAAAATTTTGGTGCCGGTTATCTTGTAGGTTCCATCGCTTTGCGGCTCGGCTTTGGTTTTTACCTGCGATAGGTCTGTGCCGCATTGCGCCTCGGTGAGGCACATAGTGCCGCTCCATTCGCCAGAAACCAGGTGCGGTAAGTAGTGATTTTTTTGTTGCTCGCTACCATATTCGAGCAGGGTATTAATGCAGCCAAGGCTCAGGCCGGGGTACATGCTGAACGCCCAACAAGCCGTGCCAACCATTTCCGTTTTCAGTAGGCTAACCGACATCGGCAGGCCCTGGCCGCCGTATTCTTGCGGAAAGGAAAGCCCTTGCCAGCCGCCGTCTACAAACTGCCGGTAAGCCTCCTTGAAACCTTTTGGCGTGCGCACCTCACCTTTTTCAAAATGGCAGCCTTCCTCGTCGCCTGATTGATCCAGTGGTGCGATTACTTCCTCGCAAATTTGCGCGGCGCCCTCTAAAATCGCCTCAACCATATCCGGCGTGGCGTCTGCACCGTTGGCTAGCTTTTGGTAGTGGCCTGGATAGTCGAGCACTTCATTAAGCAGGAAATGCATATCGCGTAGTGGCGCTTTGTAAGAGGGCATAACTGGGTCCCTTTGGGTTTCGCTTGGGTGTTGAGGCTATCGGCAGAGCGGCGAGATGTTACGCGAAAATGGTGGCGGCGCATAGCGCCGGCGTGCGTCCTTTTCGTACTGCGCCGGCGGTACAGGGCGTTTTCCAAACGTTGTAATCGAGGTGTAAGTGCAAGACCCAGCAGCTAATTTTGAGCGGCCGCTATTTATTTTGGGCCTGCCACGTTCCGGCACTTCGCTGGTGGCGGGGTTATGTAAAAAGTCTGGCTTCTGGGTTGGCACGACAGTAGTGGCCGACCGCAACAACCCAAAGGGCTACTTCGAGCATGTAGAAATTCGTGAAGCCTTGATTAAGCAGTTATTGATCGAGCTGGGCTGTGACCCGCTGGGCGTTCGCAAACTGCCCGAGCCAGACGCGCTGCAGGTGTCGTTCAATGTAAAGCGTAAACTGGCGCAGGTTCTCAAGCGCGACGGTTATCGTGCCGATAGGCCATGGCTGTATAAAGATGCGAAAATGTGCCTGTTGTGGCCACTGTTTCACCAGGCTTTTCCGAATGCTAATTGGTTAATAGTTTCGCGCGATACTGAAAGCTTTGTTGATTCCTGCCTGCGGACTAACTTCATGCGACAGCACAGCGATAGTAGGGAGTTTTGGTATTCGCTGGCCGAACAATATTTGCAAAGGTTGGCGAGCCTGCGCGAAGTATCTAGCCGGGTATTCGAGTTACATTCGCCCGATTTGTTCGCCGGCGATTACTCTAAACTAGAGCGCGTTTTACAGGCTTATGGCTTAATCAAAAATGAGGCCAAGCTAGGAAAATTTATTAATGCGGATCACTGGCATGGGAAAAAAACCGATGCAAGCCGTTAGTGCTGGCCCAAATTCTGGCGCGATGCATGGTGGGCCAATAAATATAGCTGGCGCGGTCAATAAAGGTAGCGCAAACAGTGGTGTACGGGAGCATCTAGGTGGCCCTAGTTAAGCATATTGTGGGTTCCAGAAACCAAAGACCGCTCGAATTAAAAGGTAGCGTGGCCCTGGTTGGCAATAGCGATGCATTGCTTGGTGGCGGGCAGGGCGACCAGATTGACCAGTTCGATAACGTCTTCCGGTTTAATCTATGCGATTTGCGTAAAAAGTTCCGCGCCGATACTGGCAGCAAGGTAGATTATTGTTTTTTTAGTTTAAATGTATCTCTTAGAAATTTTCCGCATCCGCCCGCAGAGCAGAAAAAATTTATTGCACTTTGCAAGTCGGCAAGAATAATTTGTTACCCTAAAAGCGATAAAAATGTGCGTCGCTTTAATAGATCGCCGCTAGTAATGACGGCAGAAATACCCGATATAAACCGCATTCTATATATTGCAACTGCACCAGAGCGTGTTGAGTTTTTCCAGCAACATCATCCGCGCAATGGTATTAAGTTATTGGCGTGCCTGATCGATGCGGGCGTTCGCCCGGTGCTATTCGGCTTCGACCGCGAGGATCGCGGCGACAATAAGCACTACTTTGACGACGAAGTTCAACTGGAGCCCGAAGGCATGGGGCACCGCCCCAGTTGGGAGTACCGCTTGCTCGATTTGCTTGAAGCAGGTGGGTACATAGAGCGTCGCTAGTACTGACCTTGCGAAGCTTAAGCGCCGCCAGCGAGAGAAGGGATTTAACCCACTTTCGCCTGGGCAGTTAACTCCTTAAGCGGCGTGCTTTCGTCGCCCAGCCGCTCAAGTTCGAAGTTCATCGGCGCGCCGACGTGCTTTCGGCCGAAAACAAAGGCATCGGGTGAATTGATTGCATCAACCGCGATCAGGGTCTTGTTTCTTAGATAAAAAATTGAAAATTTCCTGCCCTGTGCCGGGTTGCCGCGAATTACCATGGAGGTGAAGCCTTCGTAGAGGCCCACGATCTGCAGCTTGACATCGTACTGGTCTGACCAAAACCAGACCACGCAGTTGTAGGGTTTAGCTTGTTCGCATAGGGTAGCAGCCGCTGTTTTTGCCTGGTCGACGGCGTTTTGCACCGACTCCATGCGCATCGGCTTCGGGTAAAAAAGGTTGCGGTTAAAGGTGCAATCACCCACCGCGACAATATCGGCATCATTGGTACGGCAAAACTCATCCACCACAATACCATTGTCCACTTTAATGCCGGCTTCCTCCGCTAATTCGGTATTTGGCAGGATACCGGCGCCGATAATCACCAGGTCGGCAGCGAATGTTTGCCCGTTGGCGCACACTACCGTTTCTGCGCGTTTATCGCCGCCGATCTCCTCTACCTGCGCATTGGTAACAATTGCTACGCCTTCCTCCTGGTGCACGCGCATAAAAAAGTCGGTCATTGGCTGGGCAACGATCACGCGTTGTAAAATCTTCGGCATCATTTCCAGTACGGTTACGCGCATACCCAGCTTACGCAGCGATGCAGCCGTTTCCAGGCCAATATAGCCGCCGCCAATAATCACCGCAGACTGGCCTTCGCCGGTGTGGTCGCGAATGCCGTCGATATCAGCGATGGTTCGCAGATAAAAAACGCCCGCTTTGTCACTGCCTTTTATCGGCACCTTACGGACTTTGGCGCCAACTGCTAGCGCCAGTTTATCGTAGCCTACCGTCTTGCCATTTGAGAGCGTGCAGCGCTTCGCGCTGCGGTCGATTTGGTTAACTTGCAAGCCGATGCGCAATGTAATGTCACTTTTAGCGTAGCTGGCGACGGGCTTGAGCAGAATATTTTCCAGTGCCTTGCCGCCGGTGAGGTAGTCTTTCGACAGTGGCGGGCGGTGGTAAGGTGCAACGTCTTCGTCACCGATTAACTCGATAGGACCAGTCCAGCCCAGCTGCCTGGCGCTGAAGGCCAACTGTGAGCCCGCGTGACTGGCTCCGATGATTACTAGTTTCTTTCCGCTCTCGTCGTTCATATTGAGGTTGTCTCCCGAAGCGTGTGGCTGGGTGTGCTGGTGTTTCCTGGCCTTGGCGGGGCAGGAATACTGCACTGGATGCGCCTAAAAACCGAGGCTAGGTTAACGCTAATCTAAGCGCGCTGTGGGCATAATTCTACCTGCTTGTGAGTGTTGACGCTGTTGAAGAATAGGCTCACCGGGCGCCTTGCTGGGCTGCGCTGCTGGCAAGTGCCGTGTCGCATGGCAGCAAGCGGTAGGGCCGCCTGGGCAGGTAGAAAAGGATATGCTTGAGTGTGTCAACGAGCCTGCCGATAGCAGCCGCCTGAGCTGTCAAATCCCGGTTACCGGGTTGCTGGATGGCCCCATCGTGCGCTTGCCTGAAAGCCAGTTTTAGCCAAACTTCCCCTCCTTCCAGCGCGATGAAAAATACACCATTGTGCACAATAATTTTACAGAATTTTATTTGAGCTATTTTCGCTAAGCCCTTAATATCGCGCCGTTTTCTGCAAAGCTTGGGTGTGCGCTCAACAAGCCCTTTTGCTGTGCAAAAATCCAGCGTAAACATTTGCGCACTGGGCATGCCTCGTGGATGGCCAGACTCAAACAATGAACGTTAGTAAAGATGGGAGTTAGATTGTGATCTTTAAGAAACTTGTGGTTCTGGCAGGGCAAACGCTGGCAATGGGTACGGTGGTGCTTTCCCAGTCGGCGATGGCAGGAATGATTACGCATACTTTTGATTTCACCGCCGACATTGATCATAAGCGCGGTGAGTCATTGGGCCACCATGCTTTGTTTATGGAAGATGGCCTGGGCTTGAAAGTCTCAGCGCTGGAAATGTCCTCCAAGGGTAAATGGAAGCAAAACAAGCGCGATGTCTGGCAGGATGGCTGGGCGTATGGTCGCAAAGGGCTGGGTGTAAAGGGCTCGAAAGGAGACAACTGGGAAATTGATGGTTTGGGCGCCGATGAAGGTCTGCAGCTGAGTTTTGACTGGGCGGTAGAATTGCTGTCGATCAAAACCTGGTTTGGCGACCGAAATGACGACTGGAATTTGTCGGTAAAGCAGGGCGGTGATTGGATTAACCTGCTTGACGATAGCCATCACTCATCGTTCAATAACTCGGGTATTTGGACCAAAGACGTTATCGTTTGGGCGGATCACAGCAACGATTCGCTGTCGTTGAAAAAAATTATGGTTGGTGATCGCAAGCAATCGGCTAGCGTTAGTGAGCCTGGCGCAATTTCCTTGATGGGGATTGGCTTGCTCGGTCTATGGTATTCTCGCCGCCGAGCATAGTGTACGGCTGAATAGGTACAAAGCTTCGTTGAAAAGCCCGCTTGTGCGGGCTTTTTTTTGGCCAAATATCTGTTTGTTTAAAACTTAGCTATCGGCATCAAGTTGAAGCGTTGCAGGAGTCATTATGTTAACCCCTGACCCGAACTATCCGCAGGAAAGTTATTTCGCCCCCACGGCGTGGATGGTCGTTGTCGTGCTGGGTGTGCTGGTGGCTTTAGCCGGGCTGCCATTAATGAAGGAGTTTCCCGCCTAAGGTTTTGTGCGACATCAGGATTTGGTGCGTCGAGCGAAACCCACGCCGAGTAAACCAGCACCAAGTAGTGCTAGCGTGCCTGGTTCGGGAACACTTACCGCTTTACCGCGCAGTTTAACATTATCAATTAGCGCGTACTCATTGTATGCGGTTACGTCGGTCCAAAATGCTAGCCTGAAGTTGCTGGCGTTTTCAGCATGTAGTATTTCACCTACCGATACCGAAGCAAAAGCAGAGCCACCAAGATCGGTTTTCCAGATAGTTTTCCAACCCGAGCCTTGGACTTTAATGCCAGCAAAAAGCCAATCCGTATGACTTTCTTTTTCATTCTCGGTGTTGTATGACGCTGCCCAGTCAAAATCCAGGAATATATCGCTAATGCCTGTCGCATCCAGGTTTAATTGAGTTGCGGCGGCGTCGATCCCGACTCTATTGTCTCTTAAACGCAATCGGTTATTTCTAATTCCAACATCGTTTGAATCATCCTCGATTTCCACCCAGCCGTGTCCTACAGAATTACTGTCAGCGCGGTTAAAGTTATCCTCGAAAATAATTACTGCCGATGCGCTGCTGCTCATCAAGCTGATGCAGGCAGCTACCCCTAGCGTGCTTATCGTTTTTCTTGCACTCTTCACTTTTCCTCTCCCCCGATATTTAGAATGTTTAATTGCTATGGTCCGTCTTTGCACGAGTAAATGTATACGTCGGCTTAGATCCGGGAGATATGTGCAATAAACAGGCCGTTTGTACAAAAAGTAGTAAAAACAGAAGGATGGCGAAGATGGCGAAGATGGCGAAGATGGCGAAGATGGCGATTAAAGTAGCAGTGATTTACCTAGCTGATTCGCTTTCAGCTGTAAAGAAATTCGACAACCTGAACTCGCGATTGATTCGCGCAACATCACCCAGGCAGCCCAGTTGGTGGCCCCGGTAGCATGCAATTCTGCGCTTCGAAAAATAACCGCTCGCAAGTCTGGCCATGCAGGGCAGATATCGCTGTCAGCGGCACTGTAGTCATTCACCCGCATGTGGCAATATCCAATCGCGCAGCGGGTATTGCGATAGTACTGAATGTGAAAAAACCAATTTGCAGAAAGAGAATATTTTTGGAATGAAACAGTTGTCGGGCCTTGATGCTGCGTTTTATCACCAGGACAGTAAACGCACGCCCATGCATGTTACTGCTGTGTTGGTTTATGGCCCTTCTGCCCAATCTGCGCCGCTTGATGCAAGCACGCTGCAAGGCTTGTTCGAACACGCGGTTGCACCGTTTGCGTTTATTGATCATAAGCTTGTTGATCATACGATGGGCATGGAAGAGCCTTATTGGGTATATGACAAAAGCTTTTCGGTCAACGACCATGTTCATACGCAAAAATTGCCGGCGCCCGGCGATTGGCAGCAGCTAAAAGCGATTATCAGCAGCATTCACTCTTGCAGATTACCCATGGGTAAGCCGCTTTGGAATGCGACATTGGTCGAGGGCATTAATGAGCTTGAAAACTGCCCTCGGGGAAGCGTGGCTTTGGTGCTGCGTGTGCATCACGCGGTAGCTGACGGCATGTCAATTGCGCGCTTGCTTGCGTGGATGCACGAAGATCATGACGCGGCGCCAGCAACATCAGCCGCTTTGCGAAAAAAGCAGCCGGTAAAGCCGGATTTTTTTAAGCTTTGGCAACAGTCGAGCGTGAAAAGCTGGTCCAGGCCTATACAGCTTGTCAAAACGCTTTCTAATCTTCTGCCAAGGTTGGGCGGCGTATCCGAAGGCAGCAAAGTGCCTGGACATACAACAGAAATTGCCAACACGAAAACGAGGTTCAACGTTGAAGTTGAAGCTAATCGCGTTTTTGGCGCGGTGCAATTACCCATCAATGAAATAAAAGGTATTAAACGTGATGTTCGGCGGGTAACTGTTAACGATATTGCGCTATGCGTCGTTGCGGGCGGGCTACGTAGTTATCTAAAGCATCATGGTGAACTACCGGCAACATCAGTTGTGAGTGGTGTGCCTGTAAACCTGCGCGCCCGAGGCGATGTAGAAAGCGGCAACAATATTTCAATGATGCAAGTCGGGCTGGCGACAGATATCAGTGATCCTATTCAGCGTTTAAGAGCTATTCACGAGTATGCACTGATAGGAAAGGCGAAGACAAAGGCACTTGGCAAGGAATCTTTAAAGCAGGTTAGTGATAGTTTGTCACCAGTAATTTTGGCGGAGGGGATCAAGCTGATTTCATTCGCGACAATGGCAACCGACTTGCCGGTGCCGTTTCACGTGCTGGTTTCAAACGTGCCTGGTAGTGTCAAACCTTTAGCACTACAGGGGCACCCCGTCCATGCACTTTTCGGGCTTGGGCCATTGCGAGATAGCATGGGTCTTTTCCATATAGTTAGCAATACCGACAAGCGCTATGCGATCTCGTTTACCAGTTGCGAAAGCATGATGCCCGATGCTGATTTTTATGAGGCGTGTTTGCACGACAGCTATGCGAGCCTGTTGGCTGCTTGTAAGAATTTATAAAGCACCACTGGAGGGGCAGTATTCAATTGAGCTGCGTTAGCTTTTGGCTAGCGGCGGCGTTATGGTATTTGGTGCCCGGGGCCGGACTCGAACATTAAATCTAAAATGTTGAAAATAAAGAGAATTTTTTCACCTTAATATTTTGGTACCAACATCGATACCAACAGTTCCAAATGTACAACAAGCCTCCTATTAGGTTAATTATCAG
The DNA here is from genome assembly GCA_013043705.1 of Pseudomonadales bacterium. Classification (GTDB taxonomy): domain Bacteria; phylum Pseudomonadota; class Gammaproteobacteria; order Pseudomonadales; family UBA7434; genus UBA7434. Next base: position 2,556 of record JABDNS010000079.1, on the reverse strand, counting down.
GCTTTTTTGTATTTCTTTTAAAGCCTTCAATTTTCTTTTCGTTTAGCTATCTGAGTATTTTACCTACTGAGTATTCTTCCTCTTCGTATTCTTATATAGAAGGAGGTCACAGCTGTGACCTCCGGCTGTAAGAGGGTGTGACTTTTAGAAGTCACTGCTGTGACATCAGGGAGTTGCGGTCGCGATTTTGCCCTTGTTTATGGACCTTTCCGGAAACCCTAAAGTGAAGCTCAATCAGGTTTGTCTTGCCCTGTCCCCTGCGTACTATTTTGAGTAATCCGACATCAGAGAGCGCTTTGGTGTATTTTGTGATGTAGGTGCGACTCATGTCCAAGTCTTTCGCCATGGTCTCCTGTCCTGGAAAGACCAGGTTGTTGTGCCATGCGTAGCTCAGGTATTTTGCGTATAAAAACTTGGCGTCGATACTCAGTTTAATCCTTTCTCCGCGCTCGTCCTTCATCGGTTTGAACAAGAAATTGGGTACCTGGGTAAAGCCGTGAAGGGCAATCGGGTCGTTTGTGACCATTTTCATATTTTGCTCAGTGTGTTGCAGGTATTTTTTGATATGCTCCGCGTTGTTATCCTCCATACTTACTGGATATTAATTGAAATGAGCTCCTCCCTCTCTCGGTTTGATGAGAGCGTGATCAAATCAACGTCAGCTAGCTCACATAAATACTGAGAGATTTGGTCCGTGCCTTCGCCAAGATCCATAGCCAATTGTTGCCGGAGGTTGAAGTTTACTTTTGTTCGTTCGTATCTGAGGCATAGGAAAAATACATTTTTAGCGCCGGGGCTGATATCCGGGCTTCTGAGTATGCTATTCGGTACGGTTGTGAAACCATCAAAAATAGCGCTTTTGGTAAGTAAAACAATTTCTCCTTGCATAAGAGTATTGGTTTAATAATAACGTACGGATGATCAGTGGTAAATCTGCGCACTGCGATTAGCAATACTTTTTAGCGGAAGTCAACTAGGGCAAAGCCGAGATGCGCAAGCAGTAATCCAAAGAATGCGAACAGCCTTAAAATGTTTACTTGTCTGGCCGCGCCGGACGCGGGCCGCAATTCACTGTTTATTGATTCGACGTCGGGTCTGCCGAAAAATTTTTTGATCCATTTCCTTTTGGGGGTTGTAGGGCGCGTAGTTGGGCTTCAGCACCACCGAGCTTGTGCTGTGACGCCGTCAGTGCACTTGTCACTTCCTTTAAGTTGGCGCGCCACTCACCATCATTCTTTCTCGCCATTTCTTCGACATTGTGGCGAATGCCCTCGGCAATTTCTTTATCGCGAATTAATTTGGACTCATTTGCTCTCAACAGCTCTATCTCCTTTCGGAGTTTTTCGACTTTGGTAACCCATACACCTTTTTCGCTTGTTACATTGTTCGACAATGGTTTCACCGTGTCGGGCCGTATCATCTCAATAGAATCAGCGTTTAATGCATCCGGGGATTCAGACGTGTTTTGACTTGTCATGTCATCGCTGGACACGTCGCGACTGGCCGAGACTATTGGCAAGTCGTGACTAGACCTGTCAGCACGACGTTTTTCGAGGTCTCTTTTTTCACGCATTCGTTCAAACTGTTTGTTCAACGACCCCGGATTGATCACATAACTAAAATGTTTTCCGTCGGTGATTTCACCGGATTCCGGGTCAATTTTCAAACAATCAATTCGCCCTCGCGCGCAATAGCGAGAAACCGTACGTTCGGAGATGGGGAGGCCAACCTTCGTAAACACGGCATGCGCTTCAGTGACGGTCATCGTGTAATTTTCCTGGCTTGCTATAACCGAAGCACTGTCTTCAGGGTTGTCTGGTGGTATCGCGACAGGTGTCGTGTCCTGTCTAGGCAGAGTCGTGTCGCTGACCTGACCTGACTGGTCATCGCTTGGTGCTTCATACATATACTCAAAATGTATCACGCATTAGTATCGATACAATTCGTGTTTTCCACATGTACGGCAGAGTTAAGAAGGGCGATAGGGTAATAGAAAACTCTAATGGTGGTCAGTAGACCCTACGGTAATCTAGAGGTGCCGCCATGCAGGTATTGTTGGAATGTTAGCTAAGCAGTCGATTTTTGGCTAATTCCTTTGGTCTAAATCTCACTATTCTTCCTTGCATTACTCCTTCGCTGTATGAATGGTACGGGCAGGGCACCATTGAATAAAGGTACCGAGACAAATAAAATTGCCAGTCGCACCTTTCTGGTGAAAGGGCCGTGATAGCAATAGAAACAGCTGAACCGTAAGTACGTTGCGTTTCTCTGGTCGAAATTCGAGTTTTGGGTGGGCCTTATTAACGTACGTGAAATGGATTTTTTTTTGGCGCTAACTAGTTAAGTCGGTCTTCGGTTAAAAATAGTCTTGCGAGTGCGGCAAAGAAGTGGTAGCATCTAAAACTGAATAACCGTCAATTATTTCTCGGCGGAGGCGTACATGCCAATAGCCGGTAAGTACGTGTGTTTTGACTGCGATATTCATTAATACTCAGTTAGTGGAGAGGAATTGGGGCCCGGTCGACTTTTATCCCTTTCGAGGTGCAGTTCCAGTAT
>JABDNS010000073.1 GCA_013043705.1 Pseudomonadales bacterium | reverse complement strand
CCCAATGCTGGCAACAGTGCGGGCGACAATGATGTGGACGCCGGGCTTGTCAGTATCCGTTCGCCCTACTTTACCCTGCCGGCGGACGGCAGCATAGAAATGAGTTATGCGTATTTCTTTTCGCATCGCGACAATAGTTCGAGCGATGATTACTTCCGCTTCAAACTTGTTGATAACAATGGCGTCACTTTGCTTGCGCTGCAGGACCTGCAGGGCGCTGACACCGACAGACCAGCGGTATGGACAACAGAATCTAACGTAAGCCTTAACGCTTTTCTTGGCATGAATGTCGCGCTGCAAGCCGAAGCGGCCGACGAAGCAACCGGCAGCCTGGTAGAAGCCGGTCTGGACGCTATTGTAATTTTGCATACGCCCGTTAACAATGATGCCGACAACGATGGCATAGAAAATGGGGCGGATAACTGTGTTAACACCGCAAATAATAACCAGCTGAATCACGATGGCGACGGCGAGGGCAATGCCTGCGACAGCGATGACGACAACGATGGATTGACTGATGCAGAAGAAGCACAGTACGGCACCGATCCTACGCTGGTGGACTCCGACGCCGATAGCCTTTCGGACTACGATGAAGTGTATAGCTACAACACCAACCCCAATGCAGCGGATTCAGACGGCGACGGTTACAGCGATGCCGAAGAAATTGCGGTCGGCCGCGACCCCAACCAGTTTGACGCGCATATTCCGCTGCCGGGCTGGGCACTGTTGCTGCTGGCCACTGCACTAGGGTATTTCGCAACACGCCGGCAGCATCGCCGCTTGCCATAAATGGTAACAACAAGTACGCCGCGGCTAGCCAAGCTGCTGACAACAATATCACCAGTTCCAGGCATATTGGCCAGCCTGCTGCTATTTTGCAGCGCGCAGGTACTGGCACGCGCAGACATTGAAGCGAGTTGGCAGCGATCCGATATCAGCAAATTAAAACGGCTTTATCTTGCCTCGGAACTGCGCCCGCCGGATAGCCCCGGCAACCGCGTAGCCGACAACCCCGCCGCAGCGACACTCGGGCGAGCAATATTTTTCGATAAACGTTTCAGCGCTAACCAGGCGCTATCCTGCGCCAGTTGCCACCAACCAGACCGGGGCTTTACCGATGGCCGCGCACTCAGTCATGGCGTGTCAGCAACCATGCGCAACGCGCCAACGGTAATCAGCGCGGCGAACTACAAATGGTTTTACTGGGATGGCAGGCGTGACTCGCTATGGTCGCAGGCATTAATCCCATTCGAAGCTGCCAACGAGATGAATAGCAGTCGCGTGTCGCTGTTGCACATTGTAAGCAGCGACACCAATTACCGTCGGCAATACGAAAAGCTGTTCGGGCCACTGCCGGCGCAGGATTTATTGTCCAGACTTCCCGAAAAAGCCGGGCCCTATGGCGACCTACCCACTCGCACGGGCTGGTATCGTATTTCCGCGCCACTACGCCACCAGATCAACATTTTTTATGCCAATATCGGCAAATCTGTAGCCGCTTTCGAGCGCACGCTGCGCTTTTCACCGACGCGAATTGATCGCTATGCGGCACAACTAATTGCGCTTGCGCAAAGTAACACCACAAACCCGATAATTATTCGCTCGCAACTGCTCAGCCATGCAGAAATTGCCGGACTGAAACTTTATCTGGATGATAGTAAAACCCACTGTCGCAATTGTCATAATGGCCAGCTTTTTAGCAATAGCGAGTTTTACGATATCAACAGCGCGAAACTTATCGGCAAGTTCGCCGACTACGGGCGAGAGCTGGGCATGAGAGCTGCAATTGACGATGAGTTCAATTGCACGAGCCGCTACAGCGACATGCCCGACGATGAAAAAAACCGGCGCTGCCGCGTCAATAGCCTGTCTCGTGAACCACAGCCACTTGCGGTTGGCGCGTTCAAAACGCCGACCTTCGAAACCTGGTGAGCTCAGCTCCCTACTTGCACGATGGTAGCCTTGAAACGCTCAACGATGTAATGGCGCACTACATGCAGCGCGCGCACACCTTTGAGTTGAATACCAACGCGGCGCAAACCACTGCGCAAAAACAAACACACGCAGTGCGCCAGCTTCAGCTCACCCCTCAAGAGCAGCGCGCACTTATTGCCTTTCTGTTGGCATTGTCTAATTAAGCACCAGCGCGAAATTCCAGGCTGCACCAGCAAGCTCATTTTGTAAGCTAAGTAGTGTCGGCTCGCTTTACATACTCGCCAACGCGCAACTCGATGATGACAAGCAATTCAATCACTTAGCCGCTTGGTGCAGTTTTTGCCTATATATCAATGGGTTGCTTTTCAATCAGAACGAAACTTAAGCGCTGGTTTACCTCTGCCAATTTCGTGGAAGGTGCTGGCACGAAGTTCCGCAAACCTGCACAGGGCAATGACTGCAAAATAATAGCTTTCGGTCACATTTATAAGCTTAAGTAGTCGAAAAAAGGGGCCTGCAAGCGCCGATGCGCTGCAGATCAGTCTCCTGTACGCCAAGTCTGGCTTGGCAAACTTCTACTCAAAACTTTTTGAGAGTAGCCCTAGCAACTGAAATATTTCAAGATAAGGAACTGAAACAATGCATACCCTTCCTAAAATTTTCACCACAGCGCTTGCACTGTTGATGAGCCAGGCCGCGGCGGCGCTCATCATCGTCGGAAAAAATAGTGCCGACAACATTGCCGAATTATCGTTTTCCGGCAATGAAATTACGATCGTCAACAAATCAACCGGTGCCATCACGGGTTTCGAATTTTTTACCGACATTGACGAAGGCGACCTTGAACTCGATGACGTCAATGGCACGGGCAACGACGATAAATGGCATTTAATTACTAACAAGCAAGCTAAAAAGAACAAAGGCAAGGGCAGTAAAGGTAGCAAGGGCAGTAAAAGTAAAAGCGCGGGCTACACATTTGCCGTGGGTACTGGAAAAAATGTTTTAGGCGGCAAGGTAAAAGACGGTATTGGCATTGGCGAGAAAGCGGTGTTCGAATTTGAATTCCAGGATAAGGACGAAGTCTTCCACGCGCTACAAAAAATCTTTGTGCGCTTCCAGGACACCACCAACCCCGATGGCAGTGACAAGGGCTATCTATGTGTTGCTGCTGACGGATGCCAGAAGCCAAGCGTTTCGGTACCCGAGCCACACACGCTGGCGCTGCTTGGCCTTGGTATGGCTGGTCTTGGTTTCAGTCGTGTGAGCCGCGCAAGTCGCGTGCGCTAATGCCTGGCAGGAGGTGATTGACAGGCAGTGTTTGTTTCCGCATATGGGCCAAGCGCTGCCTACCAATTAACGGCCAGCTGGCCGTTGGTCACCAAATAATCATTTGCCTTGCTAAAATGCGCGCAGCCAAAAAAACCCCGGTGCGCCGATAGCGGCGAGGGATGCGGAGCTTTTAGTACAAGATGCGTTGCCGTATCGATTAGCGCGCCCTTCTTTTGCGCGTAGCTTCCCCACAACAAAAATACCACCTGCTTTCTTTGCCGGTTAACCACATCGATTACGCTGTCGGTAAACCGCTCCCAGCCGCGGTTGGCGTGCGATCCGGCCTGGCCAGCTTCTACGGTTAACACGGAATTTAGTAGCAATACCCCTTGCTCGGCCCAGCGCTGCAAATTGCCGGATGCTGGCGGCTGCACGCCCATATCGCTTTGTAATTCCTTGAATATATTGCGCAGTGAGGGCGGCGCATCAATACCATCCGGAACGCTGAAACATAAGCCGTGTGCCTGGCCGGGGCCGTGATAAGGATCCTGCCCTAATATAACAACCTTTACCGAATCCAGTGGCGTGGTATTCAACGCGTTAAATATCTGCGACCCACGCGGATAAATAGTTTTGCCTGCACGCTTTTCCTCACGCAAGAATGCTGATAGCACCTGCATGTATTCCTGCTCAAACTGTTCCGCTAAATGCACCAACCAGGCATCGTGCAGCTCAATATTTTTCGATTCAGGCATGAAAGACTCTTTATAATGCTGCGCAATCTATAAAACTTCGCAGCGCAAAATAGCGAGCACTGCAGCGACAGCTGCCGAAAAAAACACTATGTTACTTAGCAAAAAACGCCCTATAAACTTCGACTCTGGGAATATATCCATGCTGAATAAACTTCGCAATCCTGTGGCGCTTTTTCTGCTGTTGATCTCACTTGCCTGCCTGGTACCAGGCGTGCTCAAGCCGCTGTTACAAATCAAGGTAAGCGCTAGCGTACCAATAATTGGCACACTACGATTTTATGATGAGACCCAAAGCATTTTGCAGTCGGTGCAAGCATTGTTAGATAGCGGCAACATCCTGGTTGCGGTGCTCATTGCACTATTCAGCATTGCGGTACCGGTCATCAAGGCATCGCTACTGTTTATTGCCGCGCTTTTACAAAGCGGTGAGTACCGCCACAAGCTTCGCGGCTTTGTTAACGTTATTAGCAAATGGTCGATGGCAGATGTGTTTGTAGTAAGCGTTTTTATGGCCTACCTGGCAACAGGGTCGAATGACTACGTTGAAGCGCAGTTACACCCGGGCTTTTT
>JABDNS010000062.1 GCA_013043705.1 Pseudomonadales bacterium | reverse complement strand
CAATTAGTTATGCCGTTTTGCTGTCAGCTGTTCCCTGCTGCGCTACTGATTTATCTACCGCCTCGCTTTCTTTGCCGTCTTCACTAGCTGGAACCGCCGGCAACAGCATCGGGCGATTGGCGCCAATTTGTAGCGCCGCACCGCGCGCGTAACATTCGGCGCTGGCGCGATAATCACCGCGCGCCGCGTGCAGATTCGCCAGCTCGGCCCAGGCTACAGCGTGTTCTTCCAGCGCAATACTTTGTTGCAAATAGCGCTCCGCATCATCAAGCTTATTCAAGCGCGAGCAAATGCGACCCAATGCAATATGCAATCGCGCGTCGTCTTTTTGCGACTTCAGCAGCTTCTCGGCAAAGGCCAATTGTTTTTCAGGGCGATCGGCCAGCGTGCGCCCGTAAATCTCTACCAGGTCACTATCGTACAAGCGATGTAACTGGTTGCGAACAACTGTTTCCGCGTCAACTAACTGGCCTTGCTCGATTAAACGCTCGGCATAATCCGCTACGATCACGGCACGCTTTTTTGCCGCGGTGGGCAACTGCTTCCACGCGTTGGCCAGCGCTTCGTGGCCACCTTTTTTATCTGCGTCACGCAGTAGCTCGCGGCAAGCTGACTGCTCCAGCGCGGCAATTTCGGCGTCACTCACGCCGCTGCCTTTTGCCTGGCGCAAAGCTGGCAACAATTTCAATAGTTGCTGCCAGTCATTTAGCTCGGTATACACGCGAGCCAGCAACTTCAGCACAATGGGATGATGGTTGGATTGCTTGCGAACGCGCAGCAATGTGGCCAGCGCCTGCTCGTATTGTGCATTCTGGATCTGCAGCTCTGCCTGGGTAAGGCCGATGGCCACATCCGCACCCTCGGTAGACAGTTCGGCCTGCTTGAGAAAACCGTCGACGGCCTTCGCATCGCCAATCGCAGAGCTGGCACGCGCTGCAAACAGGTAATTCACTAGCGGCGTCGATGAATTGTCGGCGGCCTTGGCTAGCGAGCGGCGCGCGAAATCCCAACGCCCCTCAACAAATGCAATCAAGCCTTGTGTAGTGCGACTCAAACCTTTCTGCCGGCGCTGGTTCCTGGCCCAGCCTACAACGCTACGGCGGGTACCAAGCAAGCCGCGCAAAAATGCAATTACCATGTACAACAACAAGAACAATAGCAACACTAACAGCACCGCAATCACCACCGGCATTTCCACCGTGTAACCGCTCATGGCCAACAGCACATAACCGTCGCCACGCGCCAACAACACGTAGCTGGCTAGCATAGCTACCAGCGTTACGACAAAAACCAGCAACATGCCTCTCACTGTTTGGCCCCCGCTGCTTGTCCCGAGCTACGCCGATGCTGCTCTGCAATAAATGCTTTTATTGCTATCAACGATGCACTGACATCGGGATACTCCGCTGCAACAACAACTTCAGATAAGTCGGCCAATTGCCTCGCCACTTGTGCATTGGCTGCCTCTTTCATCGGGAAATAATCTTGCATCCAGGCCACTGCGCTGCGCAAACTTTCGCTATACGGCGCCTGCCGGCCATCCAGCAGTGCAAGTTGCGCCTGGTTGATTAACAGGCGCAGGTTGTTACGCAAATAGTACTGCTGGTCTGGCGGCAACAGCGGCTTAACCGAAGCATCCTGTTGCTGGATAACCACCAGGCTTTTCAACTCCGCCCAGGTGGAACGCCCGATTTCGCGCAACTTGTCCACCACGCCGCTGGTAGCTCCATCACTCGCTGCGTCAGCACCCACAGCAATCGGCTCGGCATTGTCTTGTGCCGCGCGCACTGAAAATTCCGGCACACGCAATAGTGGCAGCTTCTCTACTTGCGCGCCTAGCGCCGACAACTGCAAAAATACGCCGTCAAGGTCGAGCTGGCCAACCACAGACAACGCGGCTCTGTCGTTGGCAATCGCCTTCCGCACTTCAAACAATCTCGGGTCACCAAGTTCAACAAGAATTTCATCTGCCGACTGCAAAAGGTTTAATGCAGTGCGACCATCTTTGGAGGTCAGTATGCGTTGGTTGGCCAGGCGCAAAAGATATTCAACCTCGGCCAGACGCCAATCGTCGGTGGTTGTGGCGGTTAATGATAAAAGGCGGCGCGATTGGCCCTCGATTAGCGTATTCGCCTCGGCAAGTTCCTGCTGCAATCCACTCGCCTGCGCAAGCCTGGCCTCTCGCTCTTTTGCCAACTGTTTTTCAACTTTATCGAGCTCACGCTGGAAGGTGTTGACCCGTTGGTGATTGCTCTCGCTCATGTCGACCAGGCCACGTCCGGCTTCTTGCTCTTGCAGTAACAGCCAGCCCAAATAGCCGGCGCCGCCAGCAGCAAGTAATGCAATTAGCAACGCCAACCACGCAAGGCCTTTACCCGGCGCCTTGGCTGCCGCTACAGGCGCCGCCTCGGTTTCATCTTGGTCTGGCGAAGAATTGTTAGCATCGCTTTGCTCCGCAACTTCAGCCGCAACTTCAGCCGCTGCTTCATTTTTCTCAGTACTCGCAGTATCACTAACATCCTGTAATTCCTCTATCTCGCCGTCTACCAGCTGCTCAGCATCTGGCGCTGCATCGACGCGCTGCTCTGCTTCCCCGGCTGGGCTGTTCTGGTTATCTGCTTTGTTTTCGCTCATGAGTCTGGCATCCCGATCAACAACAACTCACAGTTTACATCGACTAGGGCGATGCAACGATGCGAGTACACGTAAAAATGCGTTAGCTGAGGCATTAGCCGCAACTACAACACGCTTCAAGCCCGCCCTGGCGGCAATTTCAGCAACCCGCTCGCCCGGCACAATCGACGGCAGCGCACTCAGTTCGGCCCAACGAGGCGTGGCGCGTGCGTATTCGCAAAAATTGGCCAGCGTTTCGCCGCTGGCAAACAACATCGCGTGCATTTGCGGCGAGCCGGCATCCAGGAAATCGTCCAACGCGCGCACGATATCTGCCTCACTATAGACTGGTTTGAGGCGGCGATAGGTTTCTATTCGCACAACGTCAGCGCCCATGCCTGCCAATGCGCCCTGTAATTTGCGCCTTCCGCCCCGACCGGAAAATAATAGTACCTGCGTTCCGGCAATGCCGTAGGCGAGCAGTTGTTGCAGCAATGCTTCGCTGTCTTGCGGGCCGGCTGTGCAGGGCGCTGCCAGGTTTAGGCCGGGCCAGGCCTGTGCCTCAAGCGCTGCCAGCGTGGCGTGGCCAATTCCCGCGCAGGCAACATGCGCCGGCCACTGCAAATTTTGTTGTTGCAGCAATGCCGCGGTGCTGTGCACCGCATTAACACTAATAAAGACCGCGATGCACCGCGCGGTCTGCCGGGTGAACAATTGCTCAAGCGCGGGCATGCAGCTGTGCGCGGGCAGCCAGTCAATTTCCAGCATTGGCAGCGCCTGCGGCTGCCAGCCATTTTTCTCCAGCAATGCGAGCAATTCCTGAGCGCTCTGCGCTGGCCGGGTTACCAACGCTCGCGCAGGCCGGCGCAATTCAGCTTCGCTCATGGGGCGGCCCGCTGCTCACGCAGTAACTGGTCGGCACCGCTGGCAAGCATCCGCTCTGCGAGCATGCGACCAACTGCGGTAGCCGCTTGCAACGCGCCACTCGGCACAACATTATTGTCAGGCATATCCAGCTTAACAAAGGCTTTATCTGTAAGTAAGCGCTCACCGTCTACTGCGCCTACCAGGCCCTGTAATTCCAGCTCACCAGCTTCACCCAGCCTCGCCAGCGCACCAATCGGCAACTGGCAACCGCCCTCCAGGCGCGCGCTAAAAGCCCGCTCGGCTGCTACGCGCACGGTCGTAGCCGGATCGCACAAACCCGCCAGGCTGTCTCGCAGGGCGTTGTCGTTGGCGCGATATTCCACCGCCAGCGCGCCCTGGCCTGCCGCGGGCAGCAGTGTGTCGACCGGCAACAACGCAGAAATGCGCGCGTCAAAACCAAGCCGCTGCAGGCCTGCGGCGGCCAATACAATGGCGTCGAATTCACCGCTGTCGAGTTTGCCAAGCCGGGTATTAACATTGCCGCGCAACGGCCGGCAGTCGAGATCCGGGCGTGCGTGGCGCAACTGGCAAAGCCTGCGCTGGCTTGCGGTGCCGACCACCGCGCCATCGGCTAGTGATTGAATGCCGGCGGCCAAACCCGCAGCGTGACCTTGGGGCAAAACCAGCGCGTCGCAGACCTCAGCCCTTGGCCCTACCACCATCAGCTCCAGGCCCTCGGGTAGATCGGCCGGCATGTCCTTGGCCGAGTGCACCGCAAGGTCAGCGCGCCCATCAAGCAGCGCATGTTCCAGCTCTTTCACAAACAGGCCTTTGCCGCCGGACGCAAATAGCGGCCCGGACAGCATCTTGTCACCCTGCGTGGTTATGCCTAGCAGCGCAACGCTCAAGCCAGGCTGCAATTGCTCAAGACGCGCGGCGATATGCCGCGCTTGCCAAAGCGCCAACGGACTCTCGCGGGTAGCAATAGTTAATCTGGAGGCGGGGTTTTGCATGACAGTCATTGGATTGTGGAGCGCTGGCCGCTTAACGCAAAAAAACGGTCTGGTGAATCGCCGCAGGGCATAAACAGCCATGATAAGTCAGGCGCGTACAAATGTCGTCGAACAGGCTGCCAGAAATGACGATCGTAAACGCGCTGCCCGCCTCAGCCCTGCCTGAGCAAACGCCGCAACTGCGCAATATGCCGGCGCGATACGCTCGGTTTGATCGACGTGCCGTCCAGCACTACGCAGAACTGTCCGGCGGCTTCTATCGCAGCTTCAGTGGGAATTTTTTCCAGTGCCAACACATGCGGCATCGCAACCAGCGCATTGCGGTGCACGCGCAATAGGTAGTCGGGATACTCCGACTCCAGGTTACGCAGGCTTTGGTCGAGAATTAATTCACGCCCAGCCGTGAAGGCGCTAACGTATTTATTGTCGGCAACCAATGCGCGAATTTCATTTAGCGCGATGCGCTCCTCGCCGCGCGATGTTTTTATGCGTATATAACGTGTATCGATATCGGCATCGCTAGCCGGCTGCAGTGCGGCCAATTGCGCGCGATTAATTGCAGAGGCTTTTTGCAACGCCGCAAGCAAGTCTTGTTGCTTGATAGGTTTGAGCAGATAGGCAACCGCATTGGCATCGAATGCCTGCAACGCGTGCTCATCGTAGGCCGTACAAAAAATTACGGCCGGTGGATGTGCCGCCGCAGAAATCTTTTGTGCAGCCTGCAAACCATCCATGCCGGGCATGCGAATATCCATTAAAATAACATCGGGCTGTAAATCTTCAGACATACTAACTGCCTGCTCGCCATGGCCGGCTTCACCCAACCAGCGATAACCTTCGAGCTCATCGAGCATAGCGCGCAGGCGCATACGCGCTGGCGGCTCATCGTCTACCACCAGTATTTTGCGAACCTTATTATCGTGCGGTTGCTGCATTATTTTTCCCTTCCGCGCCTGTTCAATTAACGCCCGAGGGCTGCGGTGGGATTTCCAGGCACACCACAAAAGTTTTTTCTTCGGCAACCAATGTTAGTGCGGCCGGGTTGTGGCCGTCCTTACCGCGATAAATACTGGCTAGCCTGGCGCGGATGTTGCGCAGCGCTATACCGTTATGCCGCCCGGCACTGTCAGTATCCGGCACCAGTAGCTGCGCACTATTGCGAATTTGTATGCGCACCGTATCGTCCCCTGCGCAAACATCTATGTCGATGCAACCGCCTTCAGGAATTTTTTCGATGCCATGATAAATCGCATTCTCGAGTAAAGGCTGCACGACCAGCGGCGGCAGCACAAAGTTCTCTGGCAAGGCCTGCACACACCAGTTCACTTGCAAACGATCACCAAGACGCAATTGTTCTATACGCAGGTAGGCCTCGCAGATGGCCTGCTCGTGTGGCCAGTCAACCACCGACTGGCGTTCCGATAAACTAGCGCGCATCAACGATGCCAAATCTTCAACCGCCGATTCTGCCTCGCTGGGCGCAAAGCGGATTAGGCTGGCGATGGTATTCATGCTGTTAAAAAGAAAATGCGGGCGAATGCGCGCGTGCAGCGCGTCGAGCCTGGCGCTGTCGGTTGCGCCCTGCTCACGCAACCACTGTTGCTGCACGTACATATAACGCAATGCGATGCCGGCAAAAACAGCAACGATAAACAAATCGCGTAATAGCCATTGTACTGACCAGCCGCTCCAGCTACGGCCCTGGTAAACCCATTGCGCCACTGCATTGGTTAATGCAACGACCAGCAACACCAGCGCAAAACTGGCGCCAGCCGCCTGTGCAGTTGGCAGCCGATTGATGGCTCCACGCACATTGCACAGTAGCGCAATCGACAGCATACTCAACCACTGCGCGTACAGAGACAACAGCGACAGGCGCTCCCAATCGAAGTGCGCCATGCTGTTCAGGCTCAGCACGTAGACGATTACAAGCAATTGTGTAACCGCCAGTACTGCCAGCACCACTGGCAGGCGACACAGGTCTGGCATGAATGGCGGATTGCTGTCGCCAGTTTCGCTCATCGTTGCATAGACCCTATCTCAATAGACCCTGTTTTGAGAGACCCTGCTTGAACAGAGTTTCTACCGTGCTTGTTCGTTGTTAAACCTGGCTAACCCGGCCGCGCAGCGCACGCGGATCCAATGCCTAATTGTAGAGAGCTTTGCCAATGTCGGTATTCCTTTGCGCTCGCCGCGCTTGGCCATAGTTCACACATTTCGCTTCAGATATACTGCGGGCAAGCCGTTTTTAACGCCCTTAAACCGCCGGCCAGAGTCCAGCAATGTCCAAATCCAACCGACCTGAAAAAAAATCGTCAAAAGCGCCCGATTCGATGTGGGGCGGTAGATTCTCGGAAGCTCCCGACGCCTTCGTGGAACGCTTCAATGCGTCGGTTAGTTTCGACCAGCGATTTTACGCTGAAGACATACAGGGCTCGATCGCACATGCCCGCATGCTGGCCTGTGCCGGCGTACTTAGCGACAAAGAAGCAAAGCAAATTACCGACGCACTCGGCCAGATAAAAAAGCAAATAGAAGCCGGCGGGTTTGCATGGTCGCAAGCGCGCGAAGACGTGCACATGAATATTGAAGCCGCGCTTACCGAACGCATTGGCGACGTCGGCAAAAAACTGCACACCGGTCGCAGCCGCAACGACCAGGTAGCTACCGACATCCGCTTGTACCTGCGCAATCGCATCGACGATATCAGCGGGCTATTGGGACAACTGCAAATGGGTATCGTGGCGCTTGCCGAGCGCGAAGCCTCAACCGTGATGCCGGGCTTCACCCACCTGCAGGCTGCGCAGCCGATCACCTTTGGCCATCACATGCTGGCCTGGAACGAAATGCTCGAACGCGACTACGCCAGGCTACGCGACTGCCGTGCGCGCATGAACTTGTGCCCTTTAGGTGCTGCTGCGCTGGCGGGCACCACTTACCCTATCGACAGGAACATGACCGCGCGCGAACTGGGTTTCGACGGCCCAACTGTTAACTCGCTGGATTCGGTAAGCGATCGAGATTTTGCGATTGAGTTTTGTGCCGCAGCGGGGCTGATCATGATGCACCTGTCGCGCATGGCCGAAGAACTGGTGCTGTGGTCTTCGCAGCAATTTGATTTTATCGACATGCCCGATCGCTACTGCACCGGCTCGTCTATTATGCCGCAGAAGAAAAACCCCGACGTGCCCGAGTTGGTGCGCGGCAAAAGCGGTCGTGTGTATGGCCACCTGGTCGCCTTGCTCACGCTGATGAAGTCGCAACCGCTGGCCTATAACAAGGACAACCAGGAAGATAAGGAGCCGTTATTTGACACCATAGATACGCTGCGCGATTGCTTGCAAGCGTTTGGCGGCCTGGTTCCGGCGCTGAAAACCCGCCAGGCCAATATGCGCAATGCGGCGCTGCGCGGCTTTACCACTGCCACCGACCTGGCCGACTACCTGGTGCGCAAGGGCCTGCCATTTCGCGATGCACACGAGGTTGTGGGCAAAGCCGTGGCAATCTGCCTTGAGCGCGGCGTCGAGCTACAAGACCTTGCAAGCAGTGATTTGCAGGCGCTGTCGCCGGTTATCGACAGCGATGCCGGTAGCGTACTGTCGCTGGAGGGATCGGTAGCCGCGCGCGACCATATCGGCGGCACTGCACCCAAGCAGGTGCTGGCGGCTGCAAGCCGGGCCCGATCATTAATTGAAGCACGGGATTGATCGCTTTTCGATCAAATCAAAAGCTGCCGAGCGGTCTATAAAGTGCTGGCTATACTGAAAAGATGCCAGCAAATAACGCCCAAAAATCATCCACTTCGAGCTTCGCTGCTCGACGCACAGCAATTGCTGAACAGGACGTCGCAGAGGGTCTCGATCGCGCCTGCATGAACGAGACAAAACTGCGATTTTTGGAACTCAACGCAATGCGCACTCAGCGCCTGCGCGAGTCGTTGTTGCCCACCCAGCAAGTCTTCCTCGACCTGCTGCCGCTACTGTTTCACGTCAACCACGCATCGCTGCCCGGCTACGCTGCTGATGTGCCCAGCGGTATTGCGAATTTCAAAGTAGGCCGCGAACATGTCAAGGCGGCGCGCTCGGTCGCCAAATCGTTTGCTTTGCAACGCGACCCGAAAGCGGAAGCCGCGATTGATGCGGTATACCTGATGGGCAGCTGCGGTAGCCTTGCGCACAATAACCGCAGCGATATAGATATATGGATATGCACCAGCGAGCAGCTGGATAAAACCGGCCAAGCCGCGCTGCAAAAAAAATGCAGTGAGGTTAGCGCCTGGGCGGCCACGCTAAAAATTGAAGCGCATTTTTTCATTATGCATGACCAGTCCTTTCGCGACGCCAAGCGCGCGCCTATGGACGTGGAAAATTGTGGGCGAACCCAACACTACCTGTTGCTCGATGAGCTTTACCGGAGCTTGATCGTCGCCGCCGGCAATATGCCACTGTGGTGGCTAGTACCCGATTCGCATAGCGAAAACTATTCAAACTACACGGCGCAGCTGCTGGAAAAGCGCCATGTAAACGCTGGCGAATGCACCGACTTTGGTGCACCAGCGCAAATACCCGCGGCGGAATTTATTAGTGCCGGCGTTTGGCAACTCTACAAAGGCATATCATCGCCCTACAAAGCGCTGCTAAAGCTGATGCTGATTGAAGCCTACGCGGCCGACCCATCAGCAAGCACTTTATCCGCCGAGCTCAAACAGCGCATTTACCAGGGCGATTACGAACTCGAAGAGCTCGACCCCTACCTGCAGGTTTACCGCCGGGTTGAACAATACCTGGTGGCCAACGAACAAACCGAAAGACTGGAACTGGCGCGCCGCTGCCTGTATTTCAAGGTGGGTGTAAAACTTAGCCATGCGCCCGAAGGCGAAACCGGGGCGCAGCCCGGCGATGCGCTGGATAACACACGCTTCTGGCGCCGCGACCTGATGCAAAAACTGGTGGCAGAGTGGGGCTGGCGAAGGCCGCAGCTGCGCATGCTCGACGAAAGCCAGGATTGGTCTTTTAACGAGATCGTTGGCGAACAACAACGGCTGACCCGCGAGCTGGTGCAAAGCTACCGGCTGTTGTCGACGTTGGCCAAGCGCCACCAGGAGCAAGCAGGCAATAGCAGCGCAAGTGCCGAGGGCTTCGAGCAGGACGCCCGGGAACTGAATATCCTGGGTCGGCAGCTCTACGCAATCTTCGAGCAGAAGCCACACAAAGTCACGCGGCTTGCCGCCTCTCTAGCCCAACAAATCGAGCAGGAACAGATTCATCTTGCGCTGGAGTTAAACGCCAAAGGCAAAGCAATCTGGATAGTGCAGCTGGCCGGCAAAAAAGACCAACAGCGCGAAACCGTCAAGCGCGCCGAGTCACCGGCCGAGCTATTGGTATGGTGCTTGATTAACGGCCTGGTTAGCGCCTCGACCCGATTCAGCGTAGAAGAGGGCGACCACGAGCTCACCGAATACGAGATACGCCAGCTTTGCAGCTCGCTTGCAAGCCAGCTTCCGTGCCTGCGCGAGAGTGAAGCCAGCGATGCACGAGATCGCCTCGCCAAACCCGCCAGGCACAAGCACTGTATTTTTATTGCGAACTGCGGCGTCGACCCACTTAAAGAGCAGCGCCAACAGGGTACGCTGAGAGTTTCTGCACAAAACGATCCGTTGTCCTACAGTGGCGTGCAGGAAAACCTGGTCGCCAGCGTTACGCTAATAACGGTAAACAGCTGGCAGGAAACCTTTTGCTATCACTTCCAGGGCGAACGCGCGTTAAACGACTGCCTGACCCATTTTTTGTCGCTTGGCCGACAAACGAGCGGACAGCAAGGAGAAATGACGCTGCCACCGCGCTCGGTGTTGTGCGCGTGCCCAACCCGACCCGGGCCCATCGCCAGCCGCCTGGAAAGCCTGCTCGATGATATCCAGAAGTGTTACTTTGAAGACAAGGATGGCGATCCATCGCGTTGCGAAAAAACTCGCAATGAGCGCCGTTACGTATTCCAGTCTGCTTATGGATTCCACGTGCTGGGCTGGCAACAGGATGCGCCTAGAATAGAATTGATCGGCAGCGAAGTCGAGCTACTTGAACATCTTAGTAACCCCGATATCGCAAGCGCAGTAACGATAGATAGTTATGCGCTGCAAAACCACCCGCTGAGTACCATTTGCCGCAAGCTTGAGGCAGGGCAACGCGAGCATGGCAACACGCAAACGCCGCGCAGCACAGCACCGAATCGCGTACGTGTTTTCTACGTGGTGAAAGATGGCTTCGCCGAAACCTACCTCACCGATCAGCGCCAGGCTATTTGCTACGCGAAGATTCCTTACGAAAGCACACGCGCGCTAATTTTGCCGCTGCGCCAGTTCGTCGAGCGCAGCTCACTCAGGCGCGCCACTTCCGGCGGCGAGCAGCAAGACGAGTTTGCCAGCTTCGGCATCGACAGCGGCCCGCTGTCGCCAGCCTTCGCGCCTAGCCCGGAATTGCCGGATATAGAGTTCTTTGCGCTGCAGCAAAATGCCGGGCATTACACCGCAACGCTGGTGCCTACCGAAGCGAATATCAGCGCCAAATACATGCCGATCAAAGCAGTGGGTTCACAGGGCACAGCTGGCAATATCGACTGGGTCATTCACTGCAACGATGAGCTGTTCGATGGCGCGATACTTGGCGATAGCCTGTTTACCGACGTTGCCGCTTCGATCAAAAAGTTTCGTCGCGCCGACCAACCTGCCTATCGCTGTTATATCAACGATATTGAAGTACATCGCCAGTGTGGCGGTAATACCACGCTAGTGCAGGATTTTTACTACAAAAACAAGCTTGAGGATGCGTTGAACAACGCCTTCGCGCTACTCTAGACCCGCAACGGGCATATTTCGCTAGGGCGTTAAAAGCGCGCCCGCTATAATTCACGCTGAATCGCGACCAACGGTCGCAAAGCCATCCTCCACCGGATTGTAGCGCGCGTGCCCCAAACTTCTATTTATTCTTCAATTACTTCTCAGCGAGCGCGCGCTGCCGTAATCGCGCAGTTCGCCGCCGGCGTGCTGCTGATGGCGGCGCTGCCCGGCTGCGGGCAAACCGGCGCGCTTTACCTGCCTGCCACTGAAACACCGCCCCCGGCACAACAACAAACACAGCAAGATGACGACCCACGCCCGCAAAACCAGCGGGCAAACCGATCAAGCGAGGCCAAAGCCACGTCGGTGGATGAAAAAGGCAATGCAGCGGGCACACAGCCATGAGTTCAGGTCATTCTTATCAACACGGCCAACTGCAGCTTGAGCAAGTGCCGCTGGCCAGTATCGCCGCACAAGCAGGCACGCCCTGCTACGTGTATTCGCGCGCGGCGTTGGAACAAAATTACCTGGCCTACCGCAACGCGCTCGACCTCGATAGCGGCAAAGACCATCGGGTTTGTTACGCGGTAAAAGCCAACTCCAATCTGGCCGTGCTGAATGTGCTGGCCAAGCTGGGTAGCGGCTTTGATATCGTATCGGCTGGCGAACTTGAGCGCGTGTTACGTGCAGGTGGCGATCCCGCCCGCGTGGTATTTTCGGGCGTCGCCAAGCAAGCCTATGAAATAGAACGCGCGCTGGCGGCCGGCATACATTGTTTCAACGTTGAATCATCCAGCGAAATTGAGCGCATCGCCTTGATTGCCGCCAGGCTGGATCTGCGGGCGCGAATTTCAATTCGCGTTAATCCCGACGTTAACGCACAGACGCACCCGTATATTTCAACCGGTCTGCGCGAAAACAAATTCGGCATCGACATTGATAGCGCCCTGCAGGTTTATCGTAAAGCGGCGGCGCTCGATCATCTTGATATTATTGGCATTGATTGCCATATCGGCTCCCAGCTAACCAGCACCGCACCTTTTATCGACGCGCTGCAACGCGTGTTGGGGCTGGTAGACAAACTGCAGGCCGAGAATATTCATTTGCAGCACATTGATATTGGTGGCGGGCTCGGTGTGCGCTACAAGGATGAATCGCCGCCCACGCCCGCGGATTACATGCAGCAAGTACTACAGCTGCTGGATGGGCGCCCGCAATCGCTGGTGCTGGAACCCGGTCGCTCGATTGCGGCGAATGCGGGCTTGCTACTTACCCGCGTGGATACCATTAAGTCTAACCAGCACAAACGCTTCGCCATTGTGGATGCCGCGATGAACGACATGCTACGGCCTGCACTCTACGAAGCATGGATGGAAATACTGCCACTGAAAGAGCGCAACGACGCGCCAACGCTCAACTATGATATTGTCGGGCCAGTTTGCGAAACGGGTGACTGGCTTGGCAAGGATCGCAAGCTCGCGATTAGTGAAGGCGACTTGCTGGCGCTGTGTGGTGCGGGCGCCTACGGATTTGTGATGGCTTCGAATTACAACAGCCGGCCTCGCGCTGCCGAGGTCATGGTCGACAAAAAAGATTTTTATACCGTGCGTGAGCGCGAAACTTTCGACGACCTTGTGCGCGGCGAACACCTGCTAAGCGCACAATGAAGCACGCGCGCAGCGGTTGTTGCCGCCGGCGCAGGAATTCACTATGCAACTGCGGTTTACCAAGATGCACGGGCTGGGTAACGATTTCGTCGTTATCGACACGCTATCGCAAGATTGCAGCCTAAGTGCCGAGCAGATACGCAGGATTGCGGACCGCAAGCGCGGCGTTGGCTGTGACCAGCTTTTATTGATTGAGCCACCCAACCAACCGGACGTCGATTTTTTCTACAGAATTTACAACGCCGACGGCTCCGAGGTAGAACAATGTGGCAATGGTGCCCGCTGCCTCGGCAAATACGTGAGCGATAAAAAAATCACCGGTAAACAGAGCATTCGGGTAAACACGATCAATAGCGCAATGCGTATCGATATACTGGGCGGTAATTTAGTGCGCGTAGATATGGGCTTGCCAAACTTTGAACCCGATAGCGTCCCGTTCCAGGCAGAGCAGCGTAGCGATGTTTACAACATAGAACACGAGGGCGGCTCTGTTGAAGCGAGCGTGCTATCGATGGGTAACCCGCACGCGGTATTGCAGGTAGACGATGTAGAGGCAGCACCTGTTGCAAAGCTGGGGCCCGCCATCCAGCACAGCGCGCGATTTGGCAACGGCGTAAACGTGGGTTTTATGCAGGTTAATTCGAGCAATGCCATCAAGTTGCGCGTGTTCGAGCGTGGTGCAGGAGAAACCGAGGCTTGCGGCTCAGGTGCCTGCGCCGCAGTTGTGGCCGGTCGCGTACTGGGCGCGCTTGACCAGGATGTAGAAGTAGAATTACTCGGCGGCAAGTTACGCGTGCACTGGGCGGGTGAAGGTGAGCCAGTATTGATGACGGGCGAAGCAATCAAGGTTTTTGACGGGAAAATGAAATTATGAGTAATGCTAATTTTCGTTCGGCAAAGAAAAATGTGGCTAGCGAAGCAACAGCGATCGAAGACCAGCAAGTACTGGATTACTTGCGGGCGAACCCGGATTTTTTCAGGCTGCACCCCGAGGCCGTTGCGAATTTAACCCTGCCGCACAATAGCGGCGCTGCGGTTTCGCTGGTAGAAAGGCAGGTGGCAGTGCTACGCGAGCGCAGCATCCAGTCGAGGCGAAAAATGAGCGACTTGGTTGATATTGCCAAAGACAATGACCAGCTGTTCGAATGCACGCAAGCGTTGGTTATCGCGCTATTAAAGGCAGGCACAGTCGATGGCTTGCTTAAAGAAACCAGGTCGCAGTTCAAAGAGCGCTTCGGCGTGCAGCGAACCGCCCTGCTTTTCCTCTCGCAACCACAGGCCGCCGATGCAGAGCTTGAAGCAACCGGGCAGCAGCGCGAGTTAACAACTGCTAATGAAAGCGTCGGCCACCTGCTAGATGAGCAGCAAACTTTTTGCGGCGTACTTCGCGATAGCGAATCGTCTTTTATCTTTGGTAGCAGCGAGCGGATTGGCTCCGCGGCGGTAACAACACGAAAAGTTGATGAAGGGTTTTTGCTACTGCTAGCAGTGGCAAACGACGATAGCGACCACTACAGCCAGGACACTGGTACACTGTTCATAGACTACATTGCGGATATTCTAGCTTTGCGATTACAACAGTTACGCTAGCTTAACCACGCGAGCCGCCTTTTCGGGTGAATCATGGCGCAAGACATAACGCTTGAACAATGCTGTGCAAGGTTTGTCGATCACCTCCGGCAAGTGCGACGCAGCTCGGCGCATACCGTCGACGGCTATCGACGCGATCTCACCCAATTTGCCAACCACCTACAGCAACTCTCCGCGCGCAATGGTGAAGAAATTAACGTTGCCGATGTGGATACAAAACATGTGCGCAGTTTTATCAGCCAGCTGCGCGTAGCCGGCATTGCCACCCGCTCCATTCATCGCAAGTTGTCCAGCTTGCGGGCTCTGTACCGTTACTACAATGAATTTTACCGGCAGGGCCTGGCCGCGATTGATCCCTGCTCGGGTGTTACCGCACCGCGTGCAGCTAGAAAGCTGCCTACCGTAATCGACGCGGATGCGGTCGCGGTTTTATTTGACCAGCACGAAAAACCGCAAGCCGGGCACAACAAAGCCGATAAAGTTTGGATAAACTTGCGCGACCTGGCGATTCTGGAACTGTTATATGGCGCCGGCTTAAGACTGGCTGAGCTGGCAGCACTGGATATTTCGAGCATCGACTACCAGCGCAAGGAAATCGCTGTTACCGGCAAGGGCAACAAGCAACGAGTGCTGCCGTTGGGAAGCAAGGCCAATCAGGCCGTATTGCGCTGGCTCAAGGTGCGAGCGGCGGTGGCCAACCAGGACGAGCCCGCACTGTTCGTTGCCAAAACCGGTAACCGCCTTAGCCACCGGGCGATTCAACAGCGGGTTGCGCGCGCCTCGCATACGCTAGAGCATGCCCAAAAACTGCATCCGCATTTGCTGCGCCACTGCTTTGCCAGCCATCTGCTTGAATCCAGCGGTGACCTGCGCGCTGTACAGGAATTACTCGGGCACGCCAACTTATCCACCACGCAAATCTACACCCATCTCGACTTCCAACAATTAGCCAGCGTTTACGACGAGCACCACCCTCGCGCCCAGTTATCGTCCAGGCAATCCCGCAGCGATAACAATAACTAGTTATTGGCATTGGCCAGCACCGACATGCAACCACATTGCAAATTGATTCTTTTTGACCTGGACGACACCCTGTGGCCAACGCGGCCCGTGCTGGAGAAAGCCGAGCGCGAAACTTATCGATGGATGCAGCAACACGCACCACGCATTACCGAATGTTATAGTCTGCACGATACCTTGAAGCGGCGTATGGCTTATCTGCGCGAGCAACCGCTTGCATCGCACAAAGTTAGTCAAATGCGTATAAAAGGCTATGAATTACTGGCGCAGGACTGCGGCTACAGTGAGGCGGCGGCAACCCGGATTGCAACAAAGGCAATGGAATACTTCCTGGGTTTTCGCCAGCAAGTGAGTTGCTTTGATGACGTTGAGAAAAATATTTCGCAGCTGGCACAGCATTATATGTTGGGTGCGCTCACCAATGGCAACGCCGATTTATCGCGTATACCGATTGGAAAGTTTTTTGCTTTTTCGCTAGCTGGAGAAAACCTGCCGCATGCAAAGCCGCATATTTCTGCATTTGAGGCGGCACTGCAAAAAGCCAGCGCGCAAGCAGGAGCAGAGATCGGCGCCGCACAGGCGGCGCATATTGGCGATGATTTGGAAAGTGACGTCAGGGGCGCAAAGTCTGCAGGGCTGCGAGCCATATGGCTGGACAGGAGCGGAACGACGAATGATGTGGAGCTGGCGAACACGGCAGGTTCGGCCGATTACCACGCTAGAATAAGCTCGCTAGACGATCTGCATAACGCGCTAATGCAATTGCGTTTCGGCCCTTAACAGCGGCTTTAGATAGGCCTGCTGCCATAATTGCTTTCGGGTTTTTTCGGCGGGTCGGCCATAACGTTAGGCTCAATGTTTTGAATGCTACCACCGCTGTTCAGGAACTTCTCAACTTCGCTTTCAAGCTCAGAGCGAACACGCGTCCGGCTGCCAACATTGCGCATCTCCGCGGCTTCATCTTTCGAGCCAATAAAACCCAAATCTAGCTTGATCTTTTGGTTGTAATCAATCTTTTTCTTACTGCTTAACTTCGCTGCAGACTTTTTAGCTGCACGTGGTTTTTTGGCAACGATCTTTTTGCTGGAGGCGCTTTTTTTAGCGGCAGCTTTTTTCGAAACGGGGTTTTTTACGGCTGCCTTTTTGCTCACAGCCTTCTTAGCGGCAGGGCGCTTGGCAACTTTTGTCGCCGCTTTTTTTGTCACTTTTTTTGCCACTTTGCTGGCAGATTTTTTAGCCGTAGGCCTAGACTTCTTTGCCGTAACTTTTTTAGTCGTTGCTTTTTTAGGCGCTACTTTTTTAGATGCTGTCTTTTTGGCGGAACTGGATTTTGCGCTGGCGGCGGCTTTCTTTTTAGCCACCGTTTTTACTGGCTTTTTGGTAGCGCTTTTCTTTGTGGCAACGGCTTTTTTCGCGCTTTTTTTGCTTACAGCTTTAATACTCACAACATCACTCGCTAGCTTGGCTGGCCGCAGGGATGCAGCCCAGAACTCGTCTAACGCGATCTGGGTGAAGCTTGTTCGCCATCGCCAGAACGCAGGGTAAGAATAGTTATAGACAATATTCAGCAATGCGCCATGCCAGCGAAAATAAATATTAGCTGGCGCACAAAACGCAAGCAGTGCACGTCACATAAACACCAGATGTTGTGGATTGCTGCCAAGCGATGCACAAGCAAATCCAATTGCTGGTAAAAGGCCGCTGCCTGCTAAGCCGATCGATTCATGAACAATGTGTTGCTAGGGCGAGCATGGCAGCCGTGGCCGGCCGCCTGGGAGGGAATTGCGAACCTTACAAACTAAACCGCTTCATCACCGCGTTCGTTGGTTCGTATACGTACGATTTGCTCGAGCTCGGTTACAAATATTTTTCCATCGCCGATTTTACCTGTCTTGGCCGACTCGCTAACAGACTCAATAACCTGGTCGACCATATTGTCACTCACGGCAATTTCGAGTTTCACTTTGGGCAAAAAATCAACCACGTATTCGGCGCCACGGTATAACTCTGTATGCCCCTTCTGGCGCCCGAACCCTTTAACCTCGGTTACGGTGACGCCCTGGACGCCTACGTTGGACAATGCCTGGCGAACGTCGTCGAGCTTGAAAGGTTTGATTATGGCAGTAACTAGCTTCATTAACTTAATCCTCAATTATTTGCTGTACTTAAAACAAATAGCTGCAATAAGATGATGTGGCAACCACATCGAATACATCACATACATCGCAACGTTTATCGACCCGCGCACCAGCCCCTGTGCGTGCATGTTTTATCACAAAATCACTGGCTGGCAATGATAGCAAACAAAACAATCGTGGAAACGCACAAATCCGGTGCAAAAAAAGGGCGCCGTTATGGCGCCCTCAATGGAGATAAAATGATGCGGCACTGCGCGATTAGCCGTTGCCGCCCGGTGTAAACTCCGGATAGGCCTCCATGCCGC
>JABDNS010000061.1 GCA_013043705.1 Pseudomonadales bacterium | reverse complement strand
CGCCTGGACGCCGCCACATTTCTGGGCGCTGGCGGTGGCAAGGCGTGAGGATTATGCCAAGGCCGATATTCCGATGCTGCCAGTAACTCACGGCGATCGCTACACACGCCTGCACATACTTTTGTACACCATTGTGATGTTCGTGGTGACCTTGTTGCCGTTTGCTACGCGTATGTTCGGCCCGCTTTATTTGCTGGGCGCTGTGGTGCTGGGCCTGGGTTTTTTGTACTGGTCAATAGAAACGCTGCGCGACAAAAATCCGAAGGCGCCAATGGAGACGTTCAAGTATTCCATTATTTACCTGTTCGCGCTGTTTGTCGTGATGCTCGCCGATCATTACATCTATCCGCAGTACGGCGACCAGAGCTGGTACGCGCCGCCGTCAATTGAGTTGCGCGCGGTCGATTAGCATCGCAACTTTTGTGCGCAGACTATCACCCTTAATTATTTAATTTGGTAACGGGGCGCCAGTGAACCAGGCAAGTTTCACCCACGAAGATCGCAAGCAAGGCATTCGCAGCACCGTGCTGGTGCTGCTGTTAATTATGGCCGTGTTGCTGGGCATGTTTATTTATCGCGTTTCCCAGCCGCGCATTCTCAGCGCCAAGGAGATTGTGAACAGCGGTGCGGTGATGTTCGAAACGCCGCGCGAAATCTCTGCTTTTTCGCTGCTCGATACGCGTGGCGAACCTTTCACGCTTGCCAGTTTAAAAGGCGGCTGGACTTTTGTTTTTTTTGGCTTCACGCATTGCCCCGATATATGCCCGGCAACCGTCGCGCAGTTTAACGAGCTGCAGCGCAAGCTAGGGGAATCGGGTAATTCGCATTATGCAAAGTACGCCAGGGATACGCGTTTTTTGCTGGTCTCGCTGGATCCGGCCCGCGACACGCCCGAAGTATTGGGCAAATACCTCGACTACTTTAATCCCGACTTCATGGGCGCCACCGGCAATTTTTTGCAGCTACGTAAATTCGCCGGTGAACTGAATGTGGCGTTTCGTAAAGTGGTTACCGACCACGACAGCGGCGATTACACCATTGACCACGGCGGCAACGTCGCGTTGGTCAACCCGCGTGGTCTTTACCAGGGTTTTTTCAAACCACCGCTGGATGTCGATCGCATGGCGCTGATCTATCGCTCTGTGCGCATGCAAGCCGAATAATGCGTTATGCGTACGCAAGCGCATAAAGCGGCCGGGGCTTTTCGTGCAGGCCTGTTGGATATTTTGCGCGCGCTCGTTGCAGTAGTTGTTGGCGCCGCTGCACTAGCTATCCTGCAAGCGTGCGGCGCCACTAGCTCTGCTGCAACTGAACTTAAGGCCACTTGCCGCTATGTGGTGGACGGTGACAGCCTGTACCTCGAGGGCTTCAAGCCGCAAATTCGCCTTTGGGGTGTTGATGCACCCGAGCGCGGTGAGGCTGGTTACCAGGCTGCTCGCAGCAAACTGCAGCAGCTGGCGCTGGATAAACCACTGCGCTGCGAGCGCGTGGATATCGATAAATACCAACGCGTGGTGGCCAGGTGCTTTATCGATGCGCAAGGCGGCATCGAGATTAACCGCGCGCTTATCGACAGCGGCGTTGCCAAAGAGTATTGCTGGTTTTCCAAAGGCCAATATGGTCACTGCCTGAGCGTGCAACCGCGCTGATATGCACAGCTAGCTATCCGGCAGCGGATGCCGTGTAATCGACGGGGCGTCTTGCTAAACTGGCTCGCCCGAATGCATTCTTGAACAAGCTTATGGCCGCTAAAAATCCCCTGGTTCTTGTCGACGGCTCGTCGTACCTGTATCGCGCGTTTCATGCCCTGCCGCCGTTAACCACCGCCAGTGGCCAGCCCACCGGCGCGGTGAAAGGCGTTATCAATATGCTGCGCCGCCTGCAAAAGGATTATCCGGGCAGCACCATCGCAGTTATTTTTGACGCCAAGGGGAAAACCTTTCGCGACCGGATTTTCGCCGAGTACAAGGCCAACCGTCCGCCCATGCCCGATGAACTGCGCACCCAGGTTCAGCCCATCCATGACATCGTGAACGCCATGGGCTTGCCGCTACTTGTGGTCGATGATGTTGAGGCCGATGACGTTATCGGCACACTGGCGCGCGAGGCGAGCGCGGCGTTGTTACCGGTGGTGGTATCAACTGGCGACAAGGACATGGCGCAGTTGGTGGACGACTCGGTAACGCTGGTCAACACCATGACCAGCACAGTACTGAATGTTGACGGCGTGGTTGAAAAGTTTGGTATTCCGCCCGAGCGAATTATTGATTTTCTTGCACTGATGGGCGACAAGGTCGACAACATTCCAGGCGTTCGCGGTGTTGGCGAAAAAACCGCGCTGGCGCTGGTGCAGAACCTTGGCGGGGTCGATGATATTTATCGTTCGCTCGACAAAGTGCCCGAACTCGAAATCCGCGGCGCCAAATCACTGGCCAGCAAACTAGAAGCCGCTGAAGACGATGCCAGGCTTTCACACGAGCTGGCCACCATCAAGTGCGATCTTGATCTTGATTTTGCTGCTACCGACCTGGCCAGTGGCGAGTACAACAAGGCGCCTGATAATGAGCGTTTACTCGATCTTTTTGTCGAGTTGGAGTTTAAAACCTGGGTCAACGAAGTGAAGTCCGGGGCTTTTGAAAAAGCTACGTCTTCGGCAGGCGAAAAACTGAAAACGGGCAATGGAAAAAAGCCAGGCCAGGCCAGCGCCGCTGCGCAACCAAAAGCCGCTACGCAGGCGAAGGGTGCTGCAGGCGAAACCGAGCAAGCAGACGAGCAAGCACACCAGCAAGTAAAAGGTAATTACGAAACCATTACCGCGAAAAAATCGCTGCAGACCTGGCTAAAAAAATTGCGCGGCGCAAAACGCTTTGCTTTTGATACCGAAACCACCAGTCTCGATTATGAACAAGCGCGCGTGGTTGGTGTTTCCTTTGCCGTGGAGCCGGGCAGCGCAGCCTACCTGCCCTTCGGCCACGATTATGAAGGCGCACCGCAACAGCTCGACGAAACAACCGTGCTCGACGCGCTGCGGCCTTTACTGGAAGATGCAGCTTTCGAAAAGATTGGCCAGAACTTGAAATACGATAAACACGTTATGGCGAACCACGGTGTATCGTTAGAAGGAATCGGCGACGATACGATGTTGATGTCCTACGTGCTCAATTCCACGGCATCGCGCCACGATATGGATACGCTTGCCCTGGCGCACCTGGGTTACAGCACCATTCACTACGAAGACATCGCCGGTAAGGGTGCCAAGCAAATAGGTTTTAATGAGGTGGCGCTTGAAGTTGCTGCGCCCTACGCGGCTGAAGATGCGGATATTACCTTGCGACTTCAGCAGGTGTTGGCGGCAAAGCTTGAACAGGAACCCGCCCTGCTGAAACTGTACCGCGATATCGAGCTGCCGCTGCTGGATGTGATTTGCAGTATCGAAGCCAATGGTGCACTGATCGACGTGGACTTGCTCAACCAGCAAAGCGCTGAACTGGGCAAGCGCCTTGAAGAAATTGAAACCGAAGCCCACGAGCTTGCCGGCGAGGAATTTAATTTGGGTTCGCCCAAACAGCTACAGGCCATTTTGTTCGACAAGCTGGGCTTGCCGGTTATCAAAAAAACCCCCAAGGGCCAGCCGTCTACTGCCGAGCCAATCCTGCAGGAACTGGCGCTGGATTACCCCTTGCCAAAAATTCTTATGCAATACCGTACGCTCAGTAAACTCAAGTCGACCTATACCGACCGTTTGCCCGAACAGGTGGCCGAGCGCACCGGCCGGGTACACACCTCTTACCACCAGGCGGTTACCGCCACCGGCCGCTTGTCCTCCACCGACCCGAACCTGCAGAACATTCCTATTCGCACCGAAGAGGGCCGGCGTGTGCGCAAGGCCTTTATCGCGCCCGATGGTGCAAAAATACTGGCCGCCGATTACTCGCAAATCGAGTTGCGCATTATGGCGCACTTGTCGGGTGATAAAGGTCTACTCAAAGCTTTCAATGAGGGCAAGGACGTGCACCGCGCAACTGCTGCAGAAGTTTTTGGCGTGGGCATTGCCGAAGTTAGCGACGAACAGCGTCGCCGCGCCAAGGCAATTAACTTCGGCTTGATCTATGGCATGTCGGCGTTTGGCCTTGCCAGGCAGCTAGATATTGCGCGGGGTGATGCACAGCAATACATTGAGCGATATTTCGAGCGCTATCCGGGCGTACGTATATACATGGACGAGACCCGCGCGTTGGCCGCAGAAAAAGGCTACGTTGAAACGCTGTTTAAACGCAGGCTTTACCTGCCCGAAATTAACGCCCGCAACGGCATGCGCCGGCAGGCGGCAGAGCGCACCGCCATTAACGCGCCGATGCAAGGCACGGCTGCTGATATTATTAAAATTGCCATGCTGCGCATTCACGCCTGGCTTCGCGATGCAAAACTTGAAACGAAAATGATTATGCAGGTACACGACGAGCTGGTGTTTGAAGTGCCGCAAGGCGAGCTCGACAGCGTCAGCGAGCAGGTCAGTGCGTTGATGTCATCGTCGGCAGAGCTGGCGGTGCCGCTGATTGTTGACGTGGGCGTTGGCGACAATTGGGAGGAAGCACATTGAACGCACTACTCGACAACCGGGTCCCGCCGCCGCTGGTGGCGCTACTTTGTGCCATCGGTGCATGGCGCGTAAGCGTAGCCACAAAAGCTACCGCGCTGGCCTTCGAGCCGCTGTTATGGCTGGCAGTCATCCTGTGCGTTACCGGGTCACTCACGGCATTGGCCGGTATGCTCGAGTTCCGGCGCCAACGCACCACGGTCAACCCGCTGGCGCCCGACAAAGCCACTTCGCTGGTTAGCGGCGGCGTATTCCAGTACACGCGCAACCCGATGTATGTGGGCCTGGCAATCTTGCTGGCTGGTATCGGGCTGGCATTGGGTAACTGGCTGGCCTTTCTATGGTTACTGCTGTTCGTGCTATATATCCAGCTATTCCAGATTTACCCCGAAGAGCGCGCCATGCTGGCCTTGTTTGGCGATCAGTTTAAAACTTATTGCGCCAAAGCCAGGCGCTGGCTGTAGGCCAAAACCCTGAATTGGCGGCTTTTGGCGATTTGAGGGGGCGCCAAGTTCAAGTAAAAACAGCTACTTAGCAGCAAGCTTTAGCACGGATTTTGATATATTGAAGTCTCAATAGTACCCTTGCCTTGGCCTTGCGCCCGTCCGGACTGTATAGATAATGTTCTGATCGCGCAATGCAGGCGCTCGCTCGCACCGCCAATGGTGCGCGCCGTTTAATGATGCGGTAGCTAATGATTACAATACTGGGCAGCAAGAAGTACGAAAGGTCCATGAACAACGCCGAGACCTATGAGGAATGGCTCGAGGCGGCGACCAACCACGACAAGGCCACCGGCGCACACCGCTGGCGGGTGATGGACCAGACTCGCCGCTACGATTACGTTTCCATCCGCATTCGGCTAGATCGACTGCGCGCGATGCGCGCGCGCCATGACAACCGCGGCCTGCTGTTCACGTTAAACGAGGGCATCCACGGCAACATGGCGGGTATGGGCCATCCGCGCCTCTACACCAAGGCCAAGTCGGGCACCAAAACCCTGATCGTCGATTACGTCGAGGAAATTGTCGACTCGCTGCGCTACCTGGCCAGCCAGACGGTTACCGATATCAGCTTCGAGGAAAAAATCGAATTTTTCCGCCGCGCACAGCACTGCTTCGGTTGCTCCGCGTTAATGCTCAGCGGTTCCGGCAGCCTGGCCTATTTTCATATGGGCGTAGTCAAAACCCTGCTCGCTCACGACCTGCTGCCCGACATCGTTTCAGGATCCAGTGGCGGCTCGATGGTCGGCGCGTTCATCGCCACGCAAAATATTTCCGACGTTGAAACGATGTTCGACCCTGAGAATATTGCCGAAGCTTTTGGCGCCAATGATTTCAACCGCGACCAAACGCAGAACCTGCGTGCGGATGATCTTTACGATGCGCTTGAGAAACTCGTGCCCGACCTCACCTTCGAGGAGGCTTTCGATTTAACCGGTCGCAAATTAAATGTATCGGTGGCGCCACTTGAAACCATGCAAACTTCGCGGCTGCTCAACGCCATCACATCGCCCAATGTTTACATTCGCGAAGCGGTGATGGCCTCCTGCGCCATTCCCGGCATTTTCCCGCCGGTAACTTTAAGTGCGAAAAACGATCACGGCGAACGCCAGGCTTACTTGCCATCCCGGCAGTGGGTCGACGGCTCGGTTAGCGACGACCTGCCCGCCAAGCGCCTCGCGCGTTTGTACGGCGCCAATCATTACATTGTCAGCCAAACCAACCCCCACGTGCTGCCGTTTTTATCCGGTGAGCGAAGTGATGCGGGCCCGCTACGACAAATGGCGCGGGCTAGTATGGAGACCTTGCGCACCTGGATGAACGCAAGCGCAGAGATTGCGCGCAAGCCAATTGCAAGATCGCAAATGCTTAGCCGCTTGAGCGGACTCGCGCTGTCAATCATCAACCAGGAATACCAGGGCGATATAACAATATTGCCGGCACAGCGCTTTATGAACCCGCTGAAATTGCTAAAGCTGCGCGAACCCGAAGATGTGCAGCGCTTGATGCGTATGGGCGAGCGTTCGACCTGGCCCAAGCTGGAAATGATTCGCACACAAACCGAAATCGGTGCGGCGCTGGGTGAAATTCTGAACGAGTTTGAAGAGGAAGTGCTCGATACGGCTAACGAAATCGCCCGCCAGAGCGCAGGCTATCTGTTTGTAGGGGGCTCTTTATACGCGCGTATAGATCTCTGCGCGCGGGCACCATCGCCTGGCCAGCGCCTGCGCTGTAGCGTTATCCACTTTATCGGCAACCCTCACTACCGCGGCCACCAAATCCGCATCGCGTTCCAAATCCGCAATTCGCAATAGCAACGCACCCGATTGCCTGGTGCCGAGTACATCGCCAGGGCCGCGCATTTTTAAATCCTGTTCCGCCAGCACAAAGCCGTCGTTACTTTCGCGGAGTATTTCAA
>JABDNS010000060.1 GCA_013043705.1 Pseudomonadales bacterium | reverse complement strand
CGCGAATAGCGTACAAGCCCTTCGTAGTATTCGCGGCCAAGGAAAAACGCATCATCATCAGACGAGCTCTGCTGGTCTAACCACGACAGCCGCAACAAATAGCCGTTGCGCGCATCCGGGCGCCAATTGGTATCGAAGTCCACACGCCGGTTGAGCGTGAGAATACCGGCGCTATTGGCCGTATCACGCGAACTGGCCGACAAAGTGTATTCCAGGTTTTCGGCATCGTAGACCAGGCTGGCGGTATAGGTCGTACTATCATTTTTTCGCTTGATGGTCTGGTCGGGCACGTTGTCGGTGGCGCCTGCAGTTCTATTTGAATAGGTACGCACGCTGTCGGTATCGGTTGTGGATCGGCCCACCAGCACATCCAGCAACAGGTTTTCGGAAAACGCGTAGTAAACGCCCAGCTGGGTAGTTACGGTAGACTGCTCATTATCGATGGCGCTGTTTTTCAGGCATTCGAAGGTACTACCCAAAACAATGGGGGTGTCAGGAAAGTTCTGGCAGGCGGAAACAATAAGCGGCACAAAACTTCTATCGATACCCAGCGCGTCGGCGTCAAAAATTAGCGGGCTGAACACCAAATTATCATCTTCCGAATGCAGCGCGTTGTAGCCCAGCTGCGTTTGCAAGCGCAGGCGCTCCTGCACCATAAATTGCCACAATACAGACGCACCGGCGTATTTGTAGTCAGTGTAGGAATC
The DNA here is from genome assembly GCA_013043705.1 of Pseudomonadales bacterium. Taxonomy (GTDB): domain Bacteria; phylum Pseudomonadota; class Gammaproteobacteria; order Pseudomonadales; family UBA7434; genus UBA7434. The sequence continues at coordinate 8,608 of JABDNS010000060.1, read as the reverse complement.
CGAATCGTAACGCTGCCTGGTGCCAAACGCGCTCCAGTTGAAGCTATGCCTTTCGGTAAGCTGGCTAAACCAGCCCGCGTTCAGGCCAAGCGAACGGGAGCGCTCGTCGGTTTGGGTGAAACGCCCGGAAGCGCCCGTAGTGGCTTCGGTTACCGTTACCGAGTCGTTGTTAAAACTGGCGCCGAAATTCCACGAGCCGCGCTCGTAGTTGCGACGATAGTTACTGGCCAGGCGCTGGTCGAAAGTATTGAATGCATCCAGGTTATAGGACCCTGCGTCTAAATCCAGCGTAGTAGACAGGCTGGACACTTCGGTATTGCGCGCCAGGCTATAGTCGGCAGAAAAATCGGCACCCGATAGTTCATCGAACTCGCTTTTGGGGTTTAGTGCCAGACGATAGTTGTCGTTGTAACGCGCACTAATTCCATAGTCACTATCCAGCGAGTACTCAGCGGCATGCGCAGCCGCTGATATCAACACAGCCATCGAACCGAGCAACGACGGCAAGCGAAAAACAAAAAGCATTAAGGCACCAACACCACATCGCCGCTTTGCAGCACAATATTGCTACCTAGCCTGTCACCATCTTTTACTTTGCCGTATTTAAATTTAATCGCGCGCTGGCCACCTGCGGCATCACGGCGTAACACCAGGATTTTGTTTTCTGCCGCGAAGCTATTCAAACCGCCACCCAAGGCCAGTGCCTGGGTTACGTCCATGGGCCCGCGCAGTGGGTAAGCGCCGGGCCTGGCGACCTTGCCCAACACATAAATATTGCTGCCATTGGTTGCCAACACATCGATAACCACGCTGGGCTTGTCTTTCAGGTAACGGCCCAGGCCATCGGCCACCGCTTGCTGCACTTCGGCAATGCTGGAACCGCCCGCCTGTATTTCACCAATCACTGGTACGCTGATAAAACCATCGGGCCTTACCAATATTTGCTCGGCGCTCAGGGTCGGCTCATTCCAAACGCTTAGCGACAGCACGTCGCCCGCGTTAATGTTGTAACTACCGCCAACCAACACCTGCGCTTCAGCTGCGCTGGCTTCTTGCGCCTGCACCAACGCACTGCCTGGATACCCAACCATTGCTACCAGCAGCGCAAAAGCAGCAGCGCGCGCCGTGCGCGAGAAATTGTTGATAAAAGCGTTGCCTTTCAAGACCTTGCGGGACGCATGCCGTTGAAACATTGGTCACTCCTGAATACGGTTAAATTTTCTCGAAACACCCTGCTAAAGCGTAGTCGAATGTTCCGCTTGTAACTGAATCTATTAGTGTTTTTTGATTATTTACGAGCTGGACGATTTGGCGATGCACGCTGGTAAAACTAGCTGGAAGGGGGGCTATAAAAATGTGGGTGCTAATCAGGCGCGCAGGATAGTAGTTTTACCCCGCCGTGGGCAAGATGGACACTGACGTATTGACCCAGCTTTACACGATTTTGCGCGCCGGTAGGCTATTCTGCGGGTGCTTGGTGGCTAACAACCCGACAACGTAGCCTGGAGTTCTGATTGATTTTTGCTCAATTCAGCCGCCGCTTGCTGCAATAGCACGGCCTGGCTGCTGGCCCGCCAGCGCTTAGCCTGTTTAATGTGCGATTGGCCCTGCGAAGGGCGCAGCAGCGCTGCGGGTTGGCTGGCCGCCAAAGTTGAGGTAATTGGGTTAGTTACTTGAGTCGCTGGAAACAGGTTGTCGACACTTTCAACGCTGAATCGCTGCCTGACACTGGCCCTTGCATAAAGCGTGGCCAACCAGCAAACATCGTTACCCCAGGCGGCGGAATAAACCACACTATCGCCCAGCCATTCGTTGAGCAATAGCGCCGCGTTCAGTACCGCACGGCCGTTTACCAATAGATTATCACGCGCAAGGCTCGGCTCACCGTTGGCACGGGTCCAGTGCAGCCAGTCTTCTGGCGGGCAGATTAACGTGCAGTGGCGCTTGCCGTTGGCCAACGCGACGCCCACTTCAATGGGGTAACTGCCGGGGCCCAGCCCCGATGCCTCAATGTGAATGGTGTTGTACATCATTTGCCCAGCATTGCAGATGCGATGGCGTTGCTACCGCGGGCCGTAAACACCGTGGCCCGGCAGCGCTACTGTATCTATATCAGCATAGCGGCGTGGCCGGGCAGCGGCGGGGATAGAAGCTGATGTGTGCGCCGCTTGGCAGTTCCCACGCAAGCTATTTAACTTTGCATCTGCTCAACCGCCTTCATAATGGAAGCCAGCCGCTCTGGCGTTGCATCCATAGAAAGCCAGGCATACTTCGTTTCATCATCTACCGGCAGCAAGCTGGCCAACGCCCAACTTAATTGCACCGCATGTTGCCGCCAGTAATTCTCGCCGCGCGCGCGATCGTAGCCTACGCGCTTGGCATAGCCGTGCTCGAGTAGCGCTATCAACACACCCACCGCATCGTCAAATTCATTCGGCAGCACGAATTCGGTTTCAGGCGCCAGCGTTTCAATGCTTGCCTCTAGCAAGTTGGCATCATTCACAACCGGGTCGTGAACCCGAAAGCGATACTGGCCTTCGCAAACAATACCCAGCAAACCGTTGGGTAGCTGGTCGAAATCGACAATCTTTACCGCGGTGCCAATCGGCAAGATCGTTGGTTTGTATATCGCGGTAGATGGGCCAGAGGGTGCAGCGGGATCAAGCGTAACCAGGCCGAAGCTTTGTTGGCTAGACGCCGAGTGTTTCACCAGCTCCAGATAACGCGGCTCGAAGATTTGCAACGGAATCCTTGCAAACGGGTGCGCCACCAGTGGCAGCGGGAACAGTGGGAAATGTGGATGCATGCAACAGTGCCTGGTGACGCGCACAACGCGCAGCTAACGCTACCATTGTAACGCCAAGATAGCGTTAAGTGACGCTGCAGCGGCGCTCCAGCCGGGCCAGGTTTTTATAGGCCTGTTGCGCGCTTTTGCCACAAACTGAGCGCTCGGCATGAAAGTTTGCGCAAACAGCGGGCCTTCCAGGCGTGCCGAACAACTGGCAGCGATTGTGCGCATCGAGCTGGATGCAACGTACCCCCGCGGGCTTGCCGCCCGGCATACCGGGAATGGGCGAACTGATGGAAGGTGCGATGCAGCAAGCACCACAGCCCGAACGGCAGGCCATACGAGGTTGCGCGACTGACTGTGCAACTGAATGCGCCTGCAAGTTTGGCGGGCTCACTCGCTTACAGCGCTCTCGCGTTCCGGGCCAAGTGGTTTTAGCCATACCAATAGCCTTGGCAGTAACAGCAAAGAACCAAGCAGCGCCGACAACATGGCCAAGCCGGTAAGCAGGCCAAAATAAATGCTGGGCTTGAAGTTCGATAGCGCCAGAATAGAAAAACCAAAAATAATCGTAATCGATGTGTAATACATGGCGCGGCCAATACTGCCATGACAGCGATACATGGTTTTTATGTAGTTGCGCTGGCTGGGAAATTCGCGCTTAAAGCGATGCACGTAGTGGATGGTGTTATCCACGCCAATACCAATACTAATTGCCGCAATGGTAATGGTCATCATGTCCAGCGGCAGGCCGGCCCAGCCCATGCCACCGAGCACCAGCAGTGCCGCCAGAATATTCGGCACAATGCCAATAAGCGCCAGCCAAAGCGAATTAAACAATATCCAAAGCATTACGGTAATGGCAACAAACACTACGCCCAGGGTAAGAATTTGCGAGGTAAACAAACTCTGCAGCATGTTGTTATACAGCACCAGCATGCCGGTAAAACGATAGTGCTCTTCGGTATAACCCAAATCGTTTTGCATATAGTCGTGCAGGTTTTCGAGCAGTTGCGAACGGTTCAGGGTGCGGCTGGTTTCCATTACGCGCACGTTGATGCGCGCCTCATCGTATTCTGCGCTTAAATACGGGTCGATCATGGTGCCTTTTATTTCCTCGGGCAACCCGCGGTACGCAAACGTAAGCTGTATATCGTCGACCTTGCCATCCAGCAAATCATTGGCGACCTGGTACACCGTGGCTAACGACAACACCTTGCCGGTTTCATCTAACTGGTCGAGGTGTTGGTGAATCTGCTCGATTTTCTTCAGCCCGCCGCGGGTAAACCATTGGCTTAACGCAGCGCCGCCTGCGCTATCGCCGTCTTCAGCGAAGTCATCATCGAAGCCGTCGTCAAAACTATCGTCGAAGCTGTCATCAAAACTATCAAAGCCATCATCGGAAGCATCGTCTTCAAAGCCACCACCTGCCATACTATCTTCTGCCAATGCATCGGCATTGCCACCCGCCGCCTGGCTTTTCTGGTCTGCATCACGCGCTGCCGGGAACAAAATAATATCCAGGGGAATGGTGCCGCCAAGCTCGCGATCGATAAGCTCCATACCGCGATATATTTCGGTGCTCTCGTCGAAGTAATCGATAAACCGGTTCTCTACTTTCAAGCGAAATAAACCGCTCACCGCAAATACCGCGATTAGCAGTGCAACAATTAAAACGCGGTTGCCGTATTTCTCGGTGAGCGAGGCAAACTTGCGGGTAAATGCCGCTTCATCGGAACTACGGGTTATTTTTGCTGCCCGAGCCCCGCCGCCGAGTAGCATGCCGGTGGGTACTACCAAAAACGTAAGCGTGAGCGCCACCATCACACCCACGGTCATCATCCAGCCAAAATCGATGATCGGCCGAATACCGCTAATCACCAGCGACATAAACGCAATCACCGTTGTTAGCGCGGTGTAAAGACAGGGGCGTAACATAAACGCGACAGTTTGCAGGGTCAGGCTGCGCGCATCCGCATTCGGCTGCTCGGCCTGTAATTCCCGGTACCTGACTATAAGGTGCACCGCCACCGCCAGCGTGATGATTAACAGCAGTGCAACAAAGTTTGACGAGATCACCGTCATGCGCCAATCGAAAAACCCCAGCACACCCAGCATCACTAAATTAGTCAGTACGCAGGCACACAGCGGCAGCACAACCCAGCGCAGCGAGCGAAAAATAACAGTAAGCAAAACGATAATAAAAGCCAGGATGCCCAGGCCGAATACTTGCAAATCGCTTTTGACAAAACTCACCATGTCATTGGCAATCATTGGTACGCCGCCAAGATACATTTGCCTGGCCGACGCGCGATGCCTGTCGATGGTATCCCGCACGCTTGCAACCAGCACTCGCTGCCTTTCGGCCGCCACCGCCGAGTAGGCCTTGAATGCTTGTTCAGCGTCGGTGAGCTCCACCGCATTCACCGCAGCACGCCCACCGCTAGCTACCTGCCCGCGCAGCGATTCGCGTTTTTCGAGCAACTTGATGTAGTGCTCATCGCGGCGCAAGTTAATTTGTATGGCTGCCGTGTCGCCCTCTATGCTGGTTAGCAACTGTCTGTAAATAGGACTTTCGCGCAGCTCAGCTTCAACCAGGCTGCGATCTACCTCGTCGTTACGCATGGTTTTTACACCACTGGCCAACTCCGAAACCGACACCTTGGGCGAGTAAAGCAGCGGCGCATCCAGCAGCGACATTACAGACGCAACGCCATCAATGGCGCTTAAATCTGCAACCAGTTTGTCCAGCGCCTCTAGCGAGGAATCATCCAGCAAGGGGTTAACGGGTTGGTAGGCAACAATCAGGAATTCAGGTGACTGGTAGCGCTGGCTAACCTCGCGAAAGAACTCAAGATCTTCGTCGCCCTCCAGCACCAGCGAATCTGCAGAGGCATCTACTTTGAAAAACTGCGCGTAGTAGCCACCGGCAATGGCAAGTGTGAGCAAAACCAGCACCACCAACCAGGGCCTGGATAAAATAATGCGATCGTAGGCACGCGCCAGCGCGGTTTCGTGGTAGGCCATATCTTCCGGGCTTTTTTCGCTCACTACAGATTCTCCACCTTGGTACCTTTAGCTAGTTCGAATGGCCTTTGCTTAACTGCGCTTTATCCAGCTGGTCGCGATTCAATGATTTAATTGTTCTGTATGCAACTAGCGCTTGCCAATAGCGTTTAGCAATAGCTGGTTGATGCCGCCGAAGCCGCCGTTGCTCATGACAATAACCACATCGCCGGATTTAACAAATGCACCAACCTGGCTGGCAATTTTTTGTGGGCTTAATTCCACGTGTATGGTGGGTAGTCGGTTACCCGGAAAATTATTAAAAATGGCGCTGCCCTCTGCATCCGCACTCCACCATATTGCATCGGCATCGCTTAGCGCCTGGCCGATCTGTGAATCGTGAACACCCATGCGCATGGTGTTCGAGCGTGGCTCCACTACTGCAATAACACGCGCATCGGGAAAGCGACGCTTTGCTGCTTGCAGCGTTAAGCGAATGGCGGTTGGGTGATGCGCGAAGTCATCGTAAACACTTACGCCTGCAGCTTCCCCTACCAACTCCATGCGGCGCTTCACGCCTTGAAAGCTGTTTAGCGCAGTTACCGCTTGTTCAACGCCTACACCAGAACAGACTGCCGCGGCAACCGCGGCCGTGGCATTCGCAACATTGTGCTCGCCACATGAATCCCAATCCACAACACCAGCGCTACCCGTCGGCACATGTAACAAACGAAACCGTGTTTGGTCCTGGTTCGCATCCAGCACCTGCCACTCGCTGTTGCTGCCCGATAAATAGTGTAGATTGCTCCACAGGCCCTGCTTGAGCACTGCTTGCACATTGTCTTCATCAGGCGCCAACACATGACCACACCCTGGCACCGTGCGCACAACATGGTGGAATTGTTTCTGGATGGCGGCTAGGTCAGCAAAGATATCGGCGTGATCAAACTCAAGGTTATTAATTACCAGCGTGTCTGGCCGGTAGTGGACAAACTTGGAGCGCTTGTCGAAAAAGGCACTATCGTACTCGTCGGCTTCGATCACAAAACATTCACCGCTACCCAAACGCGCCGATTGTCCGAAGTCCTGCGGTACACCACCGATCAAAAATCCTGGCTGGTAGCCGGCGCACTCCAGTATCCACGCCAGCATGCTGCTGGTGGTTGTTTTGCCGTGTGTGCCGGAAACCGCCAGCACTTTGCGGCCAGCCAGGACATGATCGGCAATAAAGCCAGGCCCCGACTGGTACGGCAGTTTGTTATCTAATACATATTCAACCGCCGGGTTGCCGCGCGACATTGCGTTGCCAATTACAACCACGTCGGGGCGCAGCGATTCGAGGCCGTGGTTTGCGTAGCCCTCGAGCAATGCAATACCGGCCTGCTCGAGTTGCGTGGACATAGGCGGGTATACCTGCGCGTCTACACCGGTAACCTTGTAGCCAAGCTCTCGTGCCAGCAGCGCCAGGCTACCCATAAAGGTGCCACAAATACCCAGGATGTGAATATGCATGCGCTGGCAACTAGCCTCGCTGGAACGGCTTGCAACAATTCAAGCCAAAGTAGATTTGCCCGTGCTGGGCGGCGACGTCGGTTTTGCTTGGTGCCGCTCCTCGGATGCGCGCCACAGCGCGATGATGGAACAAGCGTCGCCGCGGAACAATCGAGCTTTTATAGCGCGACACGGCTAAAAGCGCCAGAGGTAAAGTACCGCCTGAAAACCGACCCAACCCTTTTGTTAAAGGGCACGGGTCTAAACCGCGGGTTTAAAAATAGGCGGCACATCGCGTTATACTCGCAGCTTAGAACACAGCAGCGCGTTGTGAGCTGCCAATCCGGCGCTGCTACCTTGCTCACCCGCTAAAAAACGGAATTATCTTATGCCTGCAAAGAAAAATGCCTTTTACGCCCAATCTGGCGGCGTCACCTCCGTAATCAACGCTTCAGCCTGCGGCGTGATTGAAACCGCAAGGCGCCACAAGCAACAGATTGGCAAGGTTTTCGCAGGCAACAACGGCATTATCGGCGCGCTGCAGGAAGAGCTTATCGATACCAGCAAGGAGTCGACCAAAGCCATTGCCGCGCTACGACACACGCCTTCCGGTGCATTCGGCTCCTGCCGTTACAAGCTCAAGGGTATTGAAGAAAATCTTGCGGAATATAAACGCCTGGTTGAAGTCTTCAAGGCGCACGATATCGGATACTTTTTTTATAACGGTGGTGGCGACTCGCAAGACACCACCAACAAAGTGGCTGAATTTTCGCAGCAACAGGGCTACCCGATTCAATGTATTGGCATACCCAAAACAGTTGATAACGATTTACCCATTACCGACAACTGCCCCGGCTTCGGCTCAGTAGCCAAGTACGTTGCTGTTTCTACGCGCGAGGCGGCGTTTGATGTGGCCTCCATGTGTGCCACCTCCACCAAGGTTTTTGTGCTGGAAGTAATGGGTAGGCACGCCGGCTGGATTGCTGCTGCCAGCGCGCTTGCTGCAGAAAAAGAAGGCGATGCGCCGCATATTATCCTGTTCCCCGAAATAGCGTTCAACCGCGACAAGTTTTTGCGCAAGGTAGATAGCTGCGTTAAAAAATATGGCTACTGCGTTATCGTGGCTTCCGAAGGCGCACAAACTGCCGACGGGAAATTTCTTTCCGATGCGGGTAGTCGCGATGCATTTGGTCACGTCCAACTCGGTGGCGTTGCGCCGGTTTTGGCAAACATGGTTAAGGACGCACTGGGCTACAAATATCATTGGGCAGTTGCGGATTACCTGCAACGCGCAGCGCGGCACATTGCTTCAAAAACCGACGT
>JABDNS010000071.1 GCA_013043705.1 Pseudomonadales bacterium | reverse complement strand
GTTTCTATAAGCTCTTTGAGCTCCCCTTTCAATAAGCCCAGGTCCAGCAAACCCTGTGTAATAACCTGCACGGTTACGTCGTGCGGATCATTCCAATGCCTGCCAGAAACCGATTTTGCGATGGCCTGCTGTTGCGCTTCCAGTACTACTTCGTATAAAGCCTGCTGTGGTTTGCTGAACTGGCCATTGGCGGGAAAAGTGCGTGTTATGTCGGAAGCGTAGCAATTGAGCTCACAACCTGCATCAACCAGCACAAGATCACCGTTGCGAATGACAGCATCGTTCTCGACATAGTGAAGCACACAGGCATTCGCCCCGGCACCTACAATTGAACTGTAGGCCGCTTGCGGGGCTCCACACTTGCCAAACACATACTGGTACTCAGCCTCTAGCTGGTATTCCATCATGCCCGGCTCGCAGTGCTGCATGGCGCGCATGTGCGCTTCCGCCGATATTTGCGCTGCCGCCCGCATTACTCGTAACTCGGCGGCGCTCTTATACAAGCGCATATCATGCAGCAGATGATCAAGATCCAGGAATTCACCAGGCGGGTGCGCCCCGGCCCGGGAATTGGAACGCAACACGTTGATCCAGTCCATCACCTGTCGATCGAATTCGGTGCGCCTGCCCATGGCGTAGTACACGCGTTCGCGCCCTTCCAGCAGGCCCGGCAGGATATCGTCGATATCTACAATCGGAAAAGCATCGTCTGCGCCGTAATTATCCACCACGCCTTCGGGCCCTTCCCGAAAACCGTCCCATAACTCGCGCTCAGGATCGCGTTCGCGACAAAAAAACACGCATTCACCATGCCGACGGCCCGGTATTAAAACCAGTACCGCGCCTGGCTCCTTAAAACCAGTCAGGTAATAAAAGTCGCTGTCCTGGCGAAAACGGTACTCCGCATCCCGGTTGCGAATAACCAGTGAAGCGGATGGCAATATCGCAATGCTATTGGGCTCCATTTGGCTCATCAGGTTGCGCCGCCGACGCAAGTATTCCTTGCGCGGGATGTCGGGCAACGCGGTGGGCGCTGCATACACAATACCCTCGCGCTGCCTGGAAGTTTTTGAACCGCTTTGTAACATCGCTAGTTACTCTTGCAAGGATAAATTAATGCAGGACGGTGGGTGAGCCCGGCGCAGCGTCGCCGCGGTTGGGATCACCGTTGCCCGCATTGTCTACCCAACCATATTCGGTGAACACCGTTAACGCTGCCAGCCGAAGATACTCGCTGACCTCTGTGTAGTCGCGCTCGGCAGCTTCGAGCTCGTCACCCGACAGCGCTTCTGCCTGGTAGCGCTGCATTGGTACCTGTATAGGGTTGTCATCGAATAGCTCATCTTCGTCGATGTCGTCTTCGCCCTCTGCACCCGTCGCAGCAACGCTGGCCTGTGCGATGGCTGCCATATCCTGTAGCGACTCGACTACCGCTTCCGGCAGGCCCTGCCTTGGGTCCTGCACGCTAGCCCCGGTGGAGCGCGAGCGCGCCTCGGCAAAGCCGCCCAAAAACCCCTTGCACCAACTGGCGAGACTCTCGGTTCGCTGTTCGATGTCGTAATCATCATCAGGAAGAAACAAGCGGAAGGCCAGGTCGGATCCAGCCAGCTGCCGCAACTCCTGCTCGGCGAGCCCGCCAAACGCCGCAGCACTATCAGCCACCGAGGCAGGCTCAACCTCGGCACCGCTCACCGCATACGCAAACGCCGCCCACTCATCCCGAGCCAGGCGCATCGCGCCTGCCAGAGCACCCACCACCGCGCCATGCAACTCCGAGGGCGAAAAATGTGAGCCAATGCCGAGCATACAATTGGCCAATTCGTCAAAATCGCGCGGCACGGCTGGGGTCTCTGGACTGTCTGTCATAGCAATTTAAAAGGCTTCCAGCTTGATTTGCGGATTGGCTGTAGCGCAGGCCAGCGGGCAGCGCAGCGCACGCTCGATATTGGCCGTTGGATTGAGTGATTATAAGGGACATCAGCGCCAATCTACAGGCAGCATTCGGCGCGCGCAGCGTGAAATCGCCCCCGCCACAGATGATTGACCGACTCGGCGCTTGGCACTATATTAGCGACGCACGATTAGCGGCGCATAGCAACACTAGCGATGCACGGCAGCAGCAGATCTGGTACCCAACCTCGCCTGCAACGCCCGCCGCCGCTGACCTACCGCCAAGCCGCACATTAATATCCGGAAAAGTGAACGCCCGCATGAGAGATCGCCTCGAAAACCTTGAAGAAAAAGTCGATGAACTTGTCGCGCTCTGCACGGCGCTGGACAAGGAAAATAAGAACCTGCGCGGCAGGGAAACCGAGTGGCAAACAGAGCGGCGCAAGCTGCTCATCAAGAATGAATCAGCTCGCAATAAAGTTGAAGCAATGATCAGCCGACTAAAATCGATGGAGAGTGGCGAATGACCAGCTTGTCCAAGGGCACCGTGCCCCCCAAACCGGCATTCGATGACCCGGTTGTGATTACCGTGAAAATTCTCGGCAAGGATTTCCAGGTAACCTGCACAGCAGGCGAACAGGAAGACCTGACCCTGGCTGCATCACAACTCGACAAGCGCATGCGCGAAATTCGGGAAGCGGGCAAGGTGATTGGCCTGGAGCGAATCGCAGTGATGGCAGGGCTAAATATTACCCACGAGTATTTACAGGCCAAAGATAAAGCCGAGGGCAAGGAAACCACAAACCTGCTGAAGAAACTTAATCGTAAACTCGATAACGCATTGCAAAGCGCAAAGCAACTCGAAATCTAGCCACAGCGCGTGTTTACCGATTGTCAATCCCGCTTTTGTGTTAGCGCTGCAACGCGTTATAACTTTAATTAAATCCTGTCCTTAAATTTATCTGTAATCGCTCTAAGCTTCCATCTAGGTACGCAGGCAACAATCGTTTATACTGCACTCGCACCCTGAGGTATTTGCCAGTCAGCATGTCCTTGAGCCGATAATACCGCTTTGGGGGTTACCGCCAGCACTAGTGTGCAAGCCCGGTTTAGCCGGGAAGCCTTCGGTGCTTTTGGTGCCACCACCTTGAACCTTTCGGTTCAAGGCCGCACGACAGCGGTACCCTGGGGTGCACTTGGCTTGCTCCTGCTTTCGTATTGTTAACACCAATATCTTTAACATTAGTATCTTCAAACTCGCGCGATTAACTTTTACATGGCTAATAAATCGCGCAGCGCTCAACGAAAAAAACTTCGCCAGGTTTATCGCAACAAACGGCGTGCACTGAGCCCGCTTGCACAGCGCCGCGCGTCTATTTCGCTGGCACGTATGTTAATAGCCAATCCCCAGTATCGTAGATCAAAAAATATTGCGGCCTACCTGGCATCCGATGGCGAAATAGATTTATCCATATTGTTTGCACATGCCTGCCGCGCTCGCAAAATAATTTTCGTGCCCATGCTGGATGCATTGGGGCGTATGCGTTTTGTTCGCTACAAGCCCGGCGACGCGCTTGGCACGGTGCATAAAGGCTTCGCCGCCCCGGCGCGCGGAAAGCCGGGCTCGCGGCATTTGCGATTCGACCTGGTACTCATGCCACTGGTGGCGTTCGATAACAAAGGTAACCGGCTAGGCCGCGGCGGCGGTCACTACGACCGCTATTTCAGCAGCATGGCTGTACCGGGAAAAATCGCGCCACTGCTATTTGGCGTAGCGCACGCACTGCAGCAAGCGCCGGGGCTGGAGGCCGCCCCATGGGACGTGGGCCTGGACGCCGTTGCTACCGATCGCGGCATACAATATTTCCGCGGGGTACAATCCCGCACACCCTGTACCGTGGAGAACTAGATGACAAGCTCACAGGATGCCCTGAAAAAGTCGGCGGCGATTGCCGCGATGGAACATATTAAACCCCGGCTCGAGAACAACTCTGTAGTTGGTGTTGGTACGGGTTCGACGGTGAACTTTTTTATCGACGCGCTGGCTGAATACAAGCATCTTTTTGGCAGCGCGGTATCGAGCTCGCAAGCTAGCACCGAAAGGCTGCGTAATCACGGCATCAAGGTTCTTGACCTTAACGACGTTAACGAGCTCGAGTACTATGTTGATGGAGCCGATGAAAGTAACGATAACCTGCAGCTAATCAAAGGGGGCGGCGCGGCACTTACGCGAGAAAAAATTGTTGCCGCGGTAGCCAGGGAGTTTGTCTGCGTTGTAGACGCCAGTAAACAAGTTGGCGTGCTGGGCAACTTTGCACTTCCGGTGGAAGTAATTCCGATGGCGCGCAGCTACGTGGCGCGTAAACTGGTCGGGCTTGGGGGAACCCCCGAGTATCGCGAAGGCGTTGTTACCGATAATGGCAACCAAATAATCGATGTTCACAACTTTAAAATTCTTAACCCGGTAAAACTGGAAGAAAAAATAAACAATATTGTGGGCGTAGTTTGCAACGGATTATTTGCCGCGCGGCCGGCCGATTTGTTATTGGTGGCCAGCGCAAATGGCGTGCAAACGCTGCGTAGAAAATAGTTAGGCCAGCCATATAAGCGGCGATGTAATATTCAATCAGGGCGTAAAGCCCGTCACTACAGGGTCGACCGCCCCATCCTGTAATATCCAGCCGTCAAACTGTGCAGCTTCGCTGGCACTCTCAGACCGTATCGCACCAACAACGGTCAGGTCGAATCCGCTGCTGTTTCTGCTTGATTCCACGCTTGATACCACCACGCCGCCAAACAAAGGGTCGGCGTCGCTATTGAACAGCGGCCGGAAATTTTTGTCAGCGGTTGTCACAGCGCCACTGTCGTTGGTATCACCATCGTTATAGCGATTGAGGTTTTCGTTGTCGATGCCGGCTATGGCTTGCATATACCAATTGGCGCTAAAGTCGGTGGCTGAGCTAGTCTCGCCCGCAAAACTCGCATCGCCAGGGGCGTAAATCTGCAGGCCCAGCGGTATCGGATCTGCAGGGTCTAGGTTAATGCCTGCGCCGCCACTTTGAATAAAAACGGGGTCGGAGGGATCATTGCGAATAAATTCATTGATGCAGTGTACGCCATCGACAAAATTCGTGTCGTCCACTGGCGACGCATTCAGCAGCATCGCACTCAAATCGACATCAGATTCCACCGCATAACAACCATTGCGAAAATTAACGATGGCAATGTTGGCAAGCCTGGCTTTATTCGTTGCATCTTCAAACAGCAGGCCAAACTCTCTTTCGGCAAAAACCACAACTTTATTTTCATTGTCTGCACCAAACAGAGTTGCATTCGTTATAAGCGGTGCAGCATCGGCACCTGCGGCGCGGATTCCAGCGCGGCCGCCCAGCCCGCTCGCATCCAGATACTCGCCGGGCGCGTGCACAACCAGCAAATCTTTCAGCAAGCCCTCAAACTGGCTATACGCTATACCGTCGCGGCTAGCACCTGTCACCAGCAACCATTCGGCACGCGCGCTATTATTAGCGCTATCGCTATCACTGCCAAAGTAAAAGCCATCACCACCCGATGCATGCGACTGCACGTAGCGTAGCCGGGTATTGTTATGTGGGCCCTGAAGCGACAAATTTGCAGTGTAATCGATACTCCCCCCTCCGCCCCCTTTGGCCACCGCCACCAATGCCCCGGCCTCGGCAACGATGGTGTATTCAAGTCGCGAATCTCCCTGGTCGCTGTCGTTCTCTTCGATAATGATGCCGCCCCATTCACCAATATTAGCGCCGGGGTCCAAATCGTAATCGTCATCGTTAGAGGAAAATATAATCGGAGCAGAAGCACTGCCTATTGAAAGCAGGGAGGCGCCCGGAAAAACATAAAGATACTCGGGCACGCTGCTATCGGCATCGCCGCGCAAGGTTGCGCCTGCTTGAATACTCAGCGTGGCTGCACTTGCTGCACTGCCCACCTGAAGGGTGCCATCGAGGCGCCAATCAGTGCCCGCGGGAAGCACTGCGCTTTGCGTAAGCGTGCCGCCAATCAGGCAAAAACCATTGCTGCCAAGCGCATTGACGAAGCTAATTACCAGGTCACCTACGGTCGGGCACTGGCCCTCAGCGAGATCAGCGCTGCCCTTGCTGCCAGAGCTGCAGCCAGTGAGGACCAGCGATGCAACAATACTGGCAACGATGGCCAATGCCCATTTACGCAAAGAGTGAAAGCTCATAAATTTCTACAGCGGGGCAGGCAGGCACTAGCCCATGTCGCTGAGTAGCCGTAGAAACTCCTGCCGCGTATTGTAGGATTCGCGAAACTCTCCAAGCATTACCGAGGTTCCCATAGAGGAATTTTGCTTCTCGACACCACGCATCATCATGCACATATGTTTCGCTTCAATAATAACGCCAACACCAGCGGCATCGGTAACCGATAGGATTGCATCGGCAATTTCACGCGTAAGGCGCTCCTGTATTTGCAAGCGCCTGGCGTACATATCGACAATACGGGCAAACTTGGACAAGCCCAGCACCTTGCCACGCGGGATATAGCCAATATGGCAGGTACCCACGAACGGCAGCACATGGTGCTCGCAAGTGGAATACATCTCAATACCTTTGACCAGCACCATCTCATCGCTGCCCGACTCGAACACCGCATTATTTACGATCTCCTCCAACGTCATGTCATAGCCGCGGGTAATAAATTGCAGCGCTTTAGCCGCGCGCATTGGCGTGTCTTGCAACCCTTCGCGACTGGCATCTTCACCGATGCCTTCAATTATTTTGCTGTATTGCTTCGCAAGCGAAGCGCTGGTAGCTTTCTTTGGCATATCAATAATCCGTAAGTTAACGCGGCGTGCTGCGTCGTTCAAAATATATATCGGCCGCCTGCACCACGCGCTGGAAATATTCGTCGCTTTCGTGAGCCAGATGATGCCGGGCACCTTTTATGGGCATAAACCGGGACTTGGGAAATTTCTCGGCAATTTTTTTCTGGTTGTAGCGCCAGTCTACAGTATCGTCTTCGTCACCCTGCACAACCAGTAAAACATTTTCACCCCAACTCAACTCTTTAAAACGACGCCCCCAGTTGATCATTGCGGTAATCCATTTTATTGGAATGCGCTTGATAACCAGCGGATCCTGCGTGCGTACGAAACGCAGGAATTCCTTATCGTGCGAGTTAATGGCGAAGGTGCGTCGAATAGACGGCATCCAGCCCCGCAAGACGCGCGCACCAATGCGTGCCCTGCGCCATTTTTTGGGCCTAACCAGCGGCGCGAGCAACAGGACTTTATCAAACGGGCCGGTATCTTCATCATATTGCTGGCTAAGCAAGTAGTCCATGACCACCGCAGCACCCATGCTTTGTGCAACAACATGCCACGGTGTATCAACTTTCTTATAGAAAAACTCCAGCACCTGGCGCAAAACCAGCACATAGTCGCCAAAACTGTCTATCGACGCCGGCTTACCGCTGGACAAACCATGCCCGGGAAACTCGAACATCACTACATTACAGCCGCGGTGCAACAAGTATTCGATAACTTTTCGAAATAAACCAACATGGTCCATAAATCCGTGCACCACGAAGCAGGTGCGCTCGGCACCAGCATTCTCAAAGTAATGACAGGCAATCCGATAATCGTTGCACTTGATATATCCGAGGTGGTGCTTGACCCTGTCCAGTTTTTTGCTGAAGTTGATATCGTAGAAGTCGAAATAGCCCTTTTCCTGCTCGCTATGACTGTAAGCACCATCCAGCTCGAGTGGCCTAAGTTGCTTTTTTAGCTCAACAACATTCATTTTAGCGTTCCTGGCACTCCGGCAATCAACACGACGGATCAATCATAACGTATGTAAGGCGGCCAACTCACGAAGCGCCGCGCTGTTTGAGTATGGCTACTGCAGGCAGCTCCTTGCCCTCGACGAACTCGAGAAAAGCGCCACCGCCCGTAGAAATATAAGAAATTTTATCCGCCACGCCAAACTGGTCGATTGCAGCCAGCGTATCCCCGCCGCCGGCAATCGAGAATGCATCGCTTGCTGCGATGGCCTGCGCCAACGACTTCGTGCCCTCGGCAAACTGCGAAAATTCAAACACCCCAACCGGCCCGTTCCAGATGATTGTTTTGGCTTTTGCAATTAGCTCGGCCAGCTGTTTCGATGTTTGCGGGCCAACATCAAAGATCATCTCATCATCAGCCACTTCATCCACTGGCTTTAGCGTAGCCGCGGCGCTTTCTGAGAATTCATCGCCAACCACTACATCGATGGGCAATGGAATTTTGGTTTTATCTGCCAGTGCGCGCGCATCTTTTATCAAGTCGTGCTCGCATAGCGATTTGCCAACGTTTTTTCCAGCGGCGGCAAGAAACGTATTGGCAATGCCGCCGCCAACAATAAGCTGGTCGACAACCCTACCCAGTGATTCAAGCACCGTCAGTTTGGTAGAAACTTTTGAGCCACCAACAATGGCTACCACCGGGCGCGCCGGTGTAGCCAGTGCCTTTTCCAGTGCATTGAGTTCGGCGCTAAGCAATGGCCCGGCGCATGCTTGCGGCGCATAGCGCGCAACACCATGGGTTGATGCCTGCGCGCGATGCGCGGTACCAAACGCATCCATCACAAAAATATCACACAGCTGCGCATAAGCTTTCGCCAGTTCGGGATCATCCTTTTTTTCGCCAGCGTTAAAGCGAACATTTTCCAACAGGCAAATGCCGCCTGCATCCAGCGCACTATTTAATTTGGCGGCATCGCGCCAATCGATCACCAGCGGTATTTCACAATCGAGCAATTTGCCAAGATGTTGTGCTACCGGAGCCAGTGAAAACTCGGCATTCTGCGCTGCACTTGCCCCCTCGGCTGGCCTGCCAAGATGTGACATTAAAATAAGCTTTGCGCCAGCATCTCGCGCTGCCTTTATGGTTGGCAATGCCGCGCGTATACGCGCGTCGGATGCAACCGCGCCATTCTTAATCGGTACGTTTAAATCTTCACGAACCAGCACACGCTTGCCAGCAAGCGCCAGGTCCTTCATCTGTTTAACAGCCATGCCTATTTACTCGAGGTTATTGTGCGCTCGGGCTCACCATGCGCAAGGCGAGATCGAGCATTCTGTTAGCAAATGCCCATTCGTTGTCGAACCATACCAGCAAATTAACCGTGTTACCGGCACTGACCCGCGTTTGAAGTTCGTCGATTATGCCAGAGTGACTGTCGCCATTAAAATCGCAAGAAGCCAGCGGCTGGTCGCTTACGCCCAGTATGCCAGCCAGCGCTGTAGCCGCTGCCGATCTCAGCACTTCGTTTACCTGGCTCTCACTGACCTGCTGCTGCAAATTGACGGTAACGTTGAGCGCTGAGACATTGTTAACTGGCACGCGCAGTGCGTGCGCAACAAATTTCCCGTCTAACGCGGGCAGAATTCGGCCAATGCCCGCGGCAAGTGCCGTGTCTACTGGAATAATTGACTGTGAAGCTGCGCGGTTCCTGCGCAAATCGCTGCTGTGGTAGGCGTCGATAACCGGCTGGTCGTGCATAGACGCGTGCACAGTTGTTATAACACCATTGGCAATGCCGAAATGCTCTTGCAGCACATGTAAAACCGGTACCAAAGCGTTACTGGTGCACGAGGCCGCCGACACGATAGGCTGCTCCGCATGCAGGCTGCTATCGTTAACCCCACACACATAGGCCGGTATTGTACTCTCCCCGGGGTTCGACAACAGCACGCGCTGTGCACCGGCGTTCAAATGCTGCTGCGCAGCTTCCTGCGTGGTGATACTGCCAGTGCATTCCATTACCAGCTCGATGCGCTGGCGTTTCCATTCAAGTTGGTCGGCGCGCTGCGTGGCGCTTATTTGCAAGCGGTGCTCGCAATCACCACTTTGCACAACAAGCTGTTGCGTATCCAGTACAACGCTCCCGGGAAAACGGCCATGCGTGCTGTCGTACTGGGTTAAATAAAGAATTGAGTCGGGCGATGCCAACTCGTTAAGCGCAACGAACTGCAATGCGTGGCAATCAGCACGTTGCACTGCGGCGCGTAAAACACATCGCCCTACCCGGCCAAAACCGTTAATCGCAATACGCATTGGCTCAAAAAATAATAAATGATGCGCGGCGCGGCATGTCGGTAGATTCGCACATGATTAAACTAGCGCAAACCGCGCACAGCCTTGGCAACCGCATTCGCTGTAATATCGAAGTGCTCGAACAACGCGGCGGCCGGTGCCGATTCACCAAAGCTTTGCATGCCCACAACGGCGCCGTCCAGGCCGACATATTTGCGCCAGTAATCTACGTGACTAGCCTCAACCGCCACCCGTGCACGCACTTGTGGTGGTAGCACTGCATCGCGGTAAGTGGCATCCTGTGCGTCGAATACGTCGGTGCAGGGCATGGAAACGACACGCACTGCAATACCTTCACCTTGAAGTTGTTGTGCCGCTTGCATCGCGATACCAACCTCTGAGCCGGTGGCGATGACGATGGCGTCTGGTTCGCCTCTGGTATCGTGCAGTACATAGCCACCGCGCGCAATCGCCGCAACCTGGTTGCTATCGCGATTTTGGTGGGGCAAGCCCTGGCGGGTAAAAATAAGCGCCGCGGGGCCTTGTTTATTTTCCAGCGCAGCACGCCAGGCCACCGCAGACTCGACCGTGTCGCAGGGTCGCCAGGTAGACAGGTTCGGGGTGCTGCGCAAGCTTGCCAATTGCTCCACGGGTTGGTGGGTAGGGCCGTCTTCGCCAAGCCCAATCGAATCGTGGGTATAAACAAAAATTGTGCGCTGCCTCATTATGGCGGCCATACGCACGGCATTGCGCGCATACTCCATGAAAACCAGGAAGGTAGCGCCGTAAGGAATAAAGCCACCATGCAGCGCAATACCGTTCATGATTGCCGACATGCCAAACTCGCGCACGCCGTAGTAAATGTAATTACCTGCCGCATCTTTCGAGCTTACCGGAACGCTGCCCTTCCAGATGGTGTTGTTCGAGCCGGCCAAGTCCGCCGAGCCGCCCATCAGTTCTGGTAGCAGGGGGCCGTAGGCATCCAGACAATTTTGCGAGGCCTTGCGCGTGGCCGGGCTCTCGGCCTTTCGCTGGCATTCCAGCGCATAGTTTTCGGCGTGCGCCGCAAATGCAGCAGGCAGTTCGCCAGCCACGCGACGTTCAAACTCAGCAGCTAACTCGGGATGCGCCTGCCTATAAGCATCAAAGCGCTGTTGCCACTCTGTTTCTTTGGCCTGGCCACGCTGGCGCGCATCCCAGCCGGCATAAATATCGTCGGGCACTTCAAATGCGCCGTGCTGCCAACCCAACTGCGCGCGCGCCGCAACAATTTCCTCTTCACCCAATGGCGAGCCATGCGCGCCGGCGGTACCGGATTTTTTCGGCGAACCATAGCCAATCACGGTTTTACAGCACAGCAAGCTCGGCTTTTGCGTATCTGCTCGCGCCTGCTCAATGGCCTGCTTGATAGCGTCGGCGTCGTGTCCGTCAACGTTATCGATCACCTGCCAGCCATAGGCGCGAAATCGCGCGGCGGTATCATCGGTAAACCAACCATCGACTTCGCCGTCAATAGAGATGCCATTGTCATCGTAAAAGGCGATGAGCTTGCCTAACTGCTGGGTACCTGCCAATGAGCAAACCTCGTGCGAGATGCCCTCCATCAAACAGCCGTCACCCAGGAAAACATAGGTATTGTGATCAACCACCTCATGCCCATCCCGGTTGAACTGTGCCGCCAATGACTTTTCTGCCAGCGCCATCCCAACCGCATTGGCAACGCCCTGCCCCAAAGGGCCGGTGGTGGTTTCAACACCTGGCGCGTAACCATATTCTGGATGCCCCGGGGTTTTGGAATGCAATTGGCGGAAGTTTTTCAGCTCTTCCAGCGGCAGCGCATAGCCACTCAGGTGCAACAACGAGTAGATCAGCATAGAACCGTGACCATTCGACAACACAAAGCGGTCGCGACCGGTCCATGCCGGATTGCCCGGATTGTGGTTGAGATAATCGTTCCACAGCACCTCGGCAATATCAGCCATCCCCATGGGCGCTCCGGGGTGCCCGCTGTTAGCGGCCTGCACCGCGTCCATGGAGAGGGCGCGAATAGCATTGGCGAGCTCGCGGCGTGTGGGCATAGTTTGATTCCTCGGTGGTAATAGCGGGTACGAATTGACTGGTGGGCGCCCGGGCAGATCCGCGCGGCGCGCTATTGTCGCTCAAGGCGGGCGGGCGGGCAATTTGTTTGCTGCCTCCGGACGCGGCATTCAAGCCAAAGCCAGTATATTTACGCTTTTCGGCCAGCACTCTGCGTTGGAATACTGCTGTGGTAAACTGCGCGCTGGGAAACAGCGATTTCCGCCTGGCTATCGAGCGAGGCACGGAAGGCTTTGCATACGCTGAATTCGCCCACCCACAAGCGAGGCTTACAACCCATGTCAATTTTTGATGATCAGTTAGCCAAAGTCCGGCAGGCGCCTGGCTTTATCGCTGCGCTCGACCAGAGCGGTGGCAGTACGCCCAAGGCCCTGAAGCTATATGGCGTAAACGAAAACGAATACCAGGGCGATGAGCAAATGTTTGACATGGTGCACCGCATGCGCGAGCGTATTGTTACCAGCCGCGCCTTCGACGGCAAAAGAATTCTCGGCGCCATTCTTTTTGAAAACACCCTGGATCGCGACATCTCGGGTAAAAACTCGGCGGCGTTCCTGTGGCAAGACAAACACGTTGCACCCTTCCTTAAAGTTGATAAGGGCCTTGCCGATGAACACGATGGCGTCCAGCTTATGAAACCGATACCCGGCCTTGATGAGTTGCTCGCCAAGGCCAAGCAGCGCGATGTGTTCGGCACCAAAATGCGTTCGGTAATCAAGCGCGCCAATGCCGACGGTATTAAAGCGATAACTGCGCAGCAGTTCGAGATTGGTAAGCAAATACTGGCCGCAGGCCTGGTACCCATCATCGAGCCCGAAATCGATATCAATAGCCCCGATAAGAGCGATTGCGAAACCCTGCTGAAAGCACAAATTCTTGAGCAACTGGATTCGTTGCCTGACAACCAGCAGGTCATGCTTAAATTGACACTTCCCGAGCAAGCCAACTTTTATAAAGACCTGATCGAACATCCAAATATTTTGCGGGTAGTCGCGCTATCAGGCGGGTACAAGCGCGACGACGCAAATCGACGCCTGGCCGAAAACCAGCAGATGATCGCGAGCTTTTCGCGGGCGTTAACGGAAGGCCTAAGCGCCAAGCAATCTGATGAGGACTTCGATAACTCGCTGGATTCTTCGATTGAATCGATTTACCGCGCATCGATAACCTAGATATGCTGTGCGGCTGTGGGCAATGTAGCTGGCAAACGCGCTTTAGTTAGCAATATAAACCGCGCGAATTTTTCCGCCTAACCGGGTCGGCGCTAGCGCGCAAAACAATTTCACCGAAGCGAAGCTTTTAACAGCTCGCCTACCGCAGTAGAAGTATTAATGGATTTTGTTGTAGGTCAACGCTGGGTCAGCCAGGCAGAACCGCAGCTGGGGCTCGGTATAGTCGTCGACACCGACGGCAGGCATATCACCCTCCACTTTCCCGCCGCCGAAGAAGATCGCGTTTACGCCGCGCATAACGCGCCACTGGCGCGCATTGCGTTCCAGGCGGGCGACGCCGTGCAAGACGCCGAGCAAAACGAATTCCAGGTTAAGGCGATTGAAGAACTGCGCGACCTGCTCTATTACCTGGTAGAAAATGAGAGCGGCGAAGAAAATATATTGCCCGAAACAAAGCTTTCGGCTTATGTAGAACTTAGCTCGCCGCGACAGCGCCTGCTCAGTGGCCAATTTGACAAAAATCGTGCCTTCCAATTGCGCGTGGCCACCCTGCATTATTTGTCTGAACGGCAGGTGTCACCCGTGCGCGGCCTGTTCGGCCCGCGTACAAATTTGCTCGGCCACCAACTATATATTGCCAGCGAAGTTGCGCAGCGCCACGCGCCGCGCGTGCTGCTAGCCGATGAAGTAGGTCTTGGCAAAACCATTGAAGCGGGCATGATTCTGCATTACCAACTGCATACCGGCGTGGCATCGCGTGCGCTGATTGCCGTGCCCGGTGCATTACTGCACCAGTGGCTGGTAGAAATGCTACGCAAGTTCAATTTGCACTTTTCTTTGTTCGACAAAGAGCGTTACGACGAAATAAGCGCAGCCGATGCAGACATCAACCCTTTCGAGACCGAACAGCTCGTACTGTGCAGCCTTGAATTTTTGGCCGGCGATGCAAGCGCCAGCGCGGCCGCGACGCGCGCAGGATGGGATTTGCTGATTGTCGATGAAGCCCACCACCTGGAGTGGTCTGCAGAGCGCGAAAGCCCGGCAAGTGCCGAGTACCAGTGTGTAGAACAGCTGGCGGCTAACAGTGCGGGCTTGCTGCTGTTAACTGCCACGCCCGAACAGGTCGGCGTTGCCAGCCATTTCGCGCGACTGCGCCTGTTGGATCCGGATAGATTTTCAAGCCTTGAAAATTTTCTTGCAGAACAGCAAAACTATATTGCATTAAATGATCTGCTGGAGGCCATTGAGTCGGGCGTCGCGCTGAACGATCAACAACGCCAACAACTGCAGCAATTTATTCCCGATGCCGACCTCTCCGGCGACAAACAATCGATCATCGCACAACTACTTGACTGTCACGGCACCGGTCGCGTGCTGTTTCGCAATACGCGCGCCGCAATTGAAAACTTTCCGCGCCGCATCGTGCATCCTTGCGCACTGGAAACGCCATCGTCCGGTGATGCCACACTGTACCCCGAGCAACGAGCACCGAGCGATTGGGTAGAAAATGATGCGCGCGCGATCTGGTTGCTGGATTTATTGCGCGGCTTGCGTAACGAAAAAATATTACTTATCTGCCATCATGCCCAAACTGCCGTGGACCTGGAAAAGCATTTGCACCTTTCGGCTGGTATTCGCAGCACCGCATTTGTTGAAAACATGTCGATAATCGAGCGCGATCGCGCCGCCGCCTACTTTGCAGATAGCGATGGTGGCGCGCAAGTTATGATTTGCTCGGAAATAGGCAGTGAAGGGCGCAACTTCCAATTTGCCAGCCACCTGGTTTTGTTCGATCTGCCCGACAATCCGGATTTGCTGGAACAACGAATCGGCCGTCTCGACCGCATTGGCCAGCAACACGATGTACAAATATATGTACCCTACCTGCAAGGGACTGCGCAGGAATACTTATTCCGCTGGTATCACGAGGGGCTGAACGCGTTTGCCGAAAGCTTCTCGGCGGGCATGGCGATCCGGGAAAAATTTGCGCAACAAGTTCTACCCTGGCAGGCGCAGGAACCGAATCCGACTCGCGCCGATGATTTCGAACAGCTACTCGAAGAAACGCGCGCATATACCACCCAACTACGCGATGAGCTAGAGCATGGACGCGATCGGCTGCTAGAGCGAAATTCTTTCAACCAGGCCAAAGCAGCATCGCTGATAAAAGAAATCGAAGAAATAGACAACAGCGAGACATTATTCAGTTATATGGAATTGCTGTTCGACACCTACGGCGTTGAACAGGACTATCACTCTGATCACTGCTATATCCTGCGCCCCACCGAACAAATGCTTACCGCAGATTTTCCCGGTGTTAGCGAAGAAGGCTTAACGGTTACCTACGCACGCGACATTGCGCGCGTCCGCGAAGATATGTCCTTTCTTAGCTGGGAGCATCCGCTGGTAGAAGGTGCCATGGAACTGGTTACGCAAAGCGAGCTGGGCAATGCGGCAATCGGCTCATTGAAACTGAAAGCCTTGCCGGCGGGCAGCGTTCTACTGGAGTGCTTTTACGTGCCCAATTGCCCGGCACCACGCTACCTGCAGTTGCAGCGCTACCTCCCCGCAAAACCGGTACGGGTATTAGTGGATGCACAGGGCAAGGATTACAGCAAGGCGATAAAGTATGCCCAACTTAACAAGCTGCGCCAGCATGTGAAACGCTCTAATCGGCCAGCCATTATCAAACAGCTAAAACCCATACTGGAAGGCATGCTGACGCAGGCCAACAACATTGCCGAACGCCAAATTGCAGAACTGGTTCGCGAAGCACGAAGCGCCGTAGACACTCACCTTGATGCAGAAATTTTAAGGCTGGTTCAATTGGGCGAACGCAACAAGGCCGTGCGCCCGGAAGAAATAGATTTCGTAAAGTCGCAAAAAGCCAGCGCCGACCAGCATCTTGAAAACGCCGCCGCCAGCCTGCAAGCCGCACGCATTATTATTAATACGGGCTAACAAAAACTAATTGTGTATCTTACGACTAAAATTGACTTAAAGACGACTACAGCGCTTCGAGAATTTTCTCGGCGGTGCTTTCTTCCACGCCAGTACCGGGCTCCACGTTCAGCGTTGTAACTTTTCCGTTCTCAACGATCATTGCGTAGCGCTGCGAGCGCTTGCCCATACCAAAGCCCGATGCATCCAGCTCCAGGCCCAGCTTGGCAGTGAAATCCGCGTTGCCGTCGGCCAACATAAGCAGCTCGTCTGCATTCTGTGCCTTGCCCCAGGCACCCATAACGAAGGCATCGTTAACCGACAGGCAGGCAATGGTATCCACCCCTTTGGCCTTGATCTTATCGGCGTTCACAACAAAGCCGGGCACGTGCGTGTTCGAGCAGCCTGGCGTAAACGCGCCTGGTACCGCGAACAACACAACTTTCTTGCCGTTGAAAATCTCATCCGTAGTTATTGGCTGCGGCCCATCAGAACCCATGGTATGCAAGGTGCAGCCGGGAATGGTATCGCCAATTTTAATCGCCATTGTTCTACCCTCTATCCGTTATTTGTTTACTTAAACCAGCATCAATACTGGTACCAGCAGCGAATTCTACTTGAAAATAAACTCGAATACGTCGCGATAATGATCTGCAAATAGCACCGAAAGGTTAGCCTTCAGGTAATCGGGCAGCTCTTCGAAGTCCCAGCGACAGGCCTCGGGCAGAATCAACTGGTTAATTTTGCTACGCCTTGCGGCAATAATTTTTTCCCGAATGCCGCCCACCGCCAGTACCTGCCCGGTAAGCGTTAACTCTCCGGTCATGGCCAGTGGCTTCTTGATCCGCTGCTGGCGTGCCAATGACAGCAACGCTGTGGCCAAAGTAATACCCGCGCTGGGCCCGTCTTTCGGCGTTGCGCCCTCGGGTACGTGAATATGGATGTAGGACGTATCGAAAAAGTCTTCCGGGCAACCATATTCCTTAAGGTTCGACACCACATAGCTGTAAGCAATCTCTGCCGACTCTTTCATCACATCGCCGAGCTTGCCGGTGAGTTTAAAGCCGCGGTTTTTCGTGTGCACGCGCGTGGCCTCAATCGGCAGCGTGGCGCCGCCCATGGAAGTCCAGGCCAAGCCGGTGACCACACCCGTGCCGTTGATCAGGCGGTCATCCCTGAACGTTGGCGGCCCCAAAAAATCTTCCAGCTCGGCCACGCCTACGCGCACAGGCTCGTCTGGTTGCTCCAATAAACGCACCACTGCTTTGCGTATGATGCGCTGCAATTGTTTCTCAAGGTTGCGCACGCCCGCTTCACGCGCATATTGTTCAATAATTTTCCTAAGTGCGGGTCGCGCAATGCGCAACTGCCGCGCCTTCAGGCCAGCCTTTTTCATTGCCTTCGGCAATAAGTAGTTTTTCGCAATGCCCAGCTTTTCTTCAGTGATGTAGCCGGCAAGGCGGATCGTTTCCATGCGATCCAGCAGCGGGCCGGGAATACTGTCGAGCTGGTTGGCGGTACAAACGAATAGCACGTTCGACAAGTCTATCGGCACATCAAGGTAGTGATCGAGGAAATTGCTATTCTGCTCCGGGTCCAGCGCCTCGAGTAAAGCCGAGGCCGGGTCGCCCTGGTAAGAGGCGCCAATCTTGTCGATCTCGTCGAGCATGATCACCGGGTTCTCAACCTCAACCTGCTTTAGCGCCTGCACAAATTTGCCTGGCATGGCGCCGATGTAGGTACGCCGGTGGCCTTTGATCTCGGCCTCATCGCGCATGCCACCCACGCTAAAGCGGTAGAATTTTCTGCCCAGGGTATCGGCAATCGACTTGCCAATCGAGGTTTTACCTACACCCGGCGGGCCCACCAGTAAAATAATGGAGCCGGACACTTCGCCTTTAAATGCACCCAGCGCGAGGAATTCAATGATGCGCTCTTTAACATCCTGCAAGCCATCGTGATGCGAATCCAACAACTCCCGGGCCTTGCTTAATTCAAGGTTGTCCTTGGAATGCACGCCCCACGGCACCGTGGTTAGCCAGTCCAGGTAATTCCTGGTTACAGAAAACTCTGGCGAGCCCGACTGCAACATCGACAGCTTTTTCAACTCTTCATCAATACGCTTCTGCGCCAGCTGCGGCACAGTCCTGTTCTCTAAACGACTACGGAACTCATCGGTGTCTGCAGTTTTATCGTCTTTTTCTATGCCCAGTTCTTTCTGGATAATCTTCAACTGCTCGCGCAGAAAAAACTCGCGCTGCTGCTCGCCGGCCTTCTGGTTTATCTGCGCGGTTATTTCGGTTTGCAGTTGCGCTACTTCGGTTTCCTTGTGCAGCAGCACCAGCACCTTCTTCATTCGCGCCAGCAGCGGGATGGTTTCCAGAATATCCTGCAGGTCGACGCCTTTGGCGGTGGTAATAGCGGCGGCAAAATCGGCCAGCGGCGATGGGTCATTCGGGCTGAACTGGCTCAGGTACTGCTTCAACTCTTCGGGATACATAGGGTTGAGCGGCAACAGCTCCTTAATGGCCTTGAGCAAAGCCATGCCATGCGCGCGGGTTTGCTCGGCGAGCTCTTCCTGTTCATCAATATATTTTTGCTTGTCGGTTGGATAGGAAACCGACGCCAGCATAGGCCGCCGCTCGGAAATCCACGATTCAATTTTGAAACGCTTGATGCCTTGCGCAACCAACTGCATCTGGTCGTCGACCATGGTGACATTGTGCAACCTGACCACACAGCCAATTGCCGGGCAATCATCAACACTGGCGGTTTCCACATCGATATCGCCCACGTAAACCAGGCCCACATAGTTGTGCCCGGCTTTGGCAACGCGCTGCAAGGTGCCCTGCCAGCGATCCTTGTCGACTACAACAGGTTGGATTTGTGCGGGAAAAAACGGGCGCGTTGCTACCGGGATAACGTAAAGCTTTTCTGGAAGAATCTCATTCGGCAAAGCCAAGTCCACGCTTGAGTCCGACTTATCGTCGCCTGGCAAAACCTCTATATCAGCTTCTTCTTTCATGCGTTTATCGTTGAAATCCATGTATCCCCCACAGCAAAACAGCACGGCAAAAAACTACTGCCGAAACAGCAATATGGGGTCAATTCGCGAAAATAAAAGCGCTTGCCGGAAAAATAACCAAGCGCAACAACTGTACCAAGCTGCAAAAAGTATTAGCCGCGCTTAGAGGATCAGCCAAAGCAATACGGCAATAAGCACGGCACCCATGATATTTAAAACCACCCCTATGCGCATCATTTTTGCCGGGTCAACCATGCCGCTACTAAAAACAACTGCGTTGGGTGCGGTGGCCACCGGCAACATAAACGCGCAACTGGCACTCAATGCGGCCGGCACCATTAACAACTCGGGCGGTATCGAGGCACCCATTGCAGCAGCTGCAAGTATCGGCATCAGCAATGTGGTAGTCGCCGTATTGCTGGTTGTCTCGGTAAGAAAACTTACCCCCAGGCACAGTGCCAGCATCATCAACAATACCGGCAAACCGGTTAACAAAGAAAAGAACTCGCCAAGCTGGGCGCTCAACCCCGACGCGTTGAACGCCCTGGCGATGCAGATACCCCCGGCAAACAGCAGCAGCATGCCCCAGGGAATTTGCACCGCCTGCTCCCAAGTTAGCAAACGCCCCCCGCGCGCGTCGGGAATAATAAACAGCAGAATGGCGCCAAGTAACGCCACCGCGGCATCATTAGCGGTACTCAAGCCCAACCAGCCGCTCCAGCCGCCGAACGGGTCACTGCGAGTAATCCAAAGCAGCGCCGTAAGCCCGAATACGCAAAGCACGCGTCTTTCAGCGGCCGTCCAGTCACCTACTTTTGGCATTTCAATTGGCTCGCCCTGGCCGAGCTTGCGCGTTAACCACCACATAACCAGCGGCACGAAAAGAACGACCACCGGAACGCCCCAGCGCATCCAGTCGATAAAGCCAATGGTCTGGCCAGTGTTCTGCCGGTAAACCTCTACCATAACCAAATTCGGTGGCGTTCCAATCGGTGTGCCCATACCACCAACATTGGCGGCATAGGCGATGCCCAACATCAAAACCAGCGGTAGCAAGGGGCTACGGCTCTTTTCTATTACAGCCAACGCGATGGGCAGTAACATCAGCGTGGTCGCTGTGTTTGAAATCCACATGCTTAAAACGGCAGCAGCCAACATGAAACCGGCCACCAATGCGCGCTCGCTGTTATGGCCACCGATACGCCTGCAAAGGTTGACCATAGCTACCGCCAGCCGCCGATGGGTACCGGTTGAAGACATGCCCTGCGACAGGATAAAACCACCGAGCAAAAGAATGATTAGCGGGCTACCATAGGCCGCAGCAACTTCTTTGCTATCGAGCACGCCGGTTAGAGGAAATAAAGAAAGCGGCAACATGGATGTAACCGGTATCGGCACCGGCTCGGTCACCCACCATAAAATGCACCAGAGCGCCACTGCAACGGTTATTGCAGCAGGTATAGCCAGCCACTGCGCGGTGACTACGCCAGCCAACAGCGCAAGCAAAGGCCCCAGCCATAGCATTTTTGCCTGCACTTATTCCTGCCCCTTCATGCTCGCCCGCATTTCATTTCAGTTATCTAAAGGCTTTGCGTGCCATAGCCCACCGGCGCAATCAGCAAGCGCTGGCCGGTGAACGAGCCAATATACAATGTGTCTTTCACGCGCACTGCTGTTGTACCACCGCCAAAATACTGGCCATCGCTACGAAACAGGATTTTATGTTGCATATCGCGGGTATCAAACTCGGTTATATCAAACGGCGTTGCGCAGTTGGTATTGTGCTTCGACACGCAGCGCGCCATAGAAAACAGGCTGCCTCGCTGCGATGCGACCAACAGCTTGCCCGGCGAAGCCGCATCCCAGGTGCTGTTGTCGCCATGCGGTAACGCAACTTCATGCGTTAGCTTTTTACTAATGCGGTCGTAAACCAGCAACTTGCCTTCGCCCCAGGCGTTAATAAAAAATCGTTTGCCGGCGTTGTCGCTGGCAACCCCATTAAAGCCTACGCCATCAAGGCCATCAATTGCATCCAAGCCGCGCTCTAGCGTCCAACGCCAGAGCTTGCTGTTATCCCTGCCCAGCATAAAACTCCACAGGGTCTTAAACCGGCTTTTGCTACTCATTTGGCTAACCACAAAGCCGCTGCCCGTAGCCGCCACATCGTTCAACGCTACATTTCCAGGCGCGAGTACACAGCCTCGCCACGCCAACTGCCAATCGCCTGCTGCGCCTGGGTACAGCTCAAAAAATTCGATACTTTCACGCTCGGCGTGATTCACCACCAGCAGCTGCCAGCGGCCACCCGGGCGCCTGGCAAGATCAAACCCGTGCGGAGAAAACTCGCCGGCTTGCTCACAGCCCAGTTCACCCCAGGCATTTTGTGCCAGCTTTAAATCGTTGGCGCTGTCGGCATCGTAGAGCACATGCACACTTTCGCTGTCTATATCGAATAGCGAGATGCGCCCACCGCTGCCTTGCATACCGCCGTACTCACTGAGCAACAAACCACTGGCATCGGGCAACAGCGCAAGATCTTCTGGTGCCTGTACACCGCAGACAACTCGCAGCTCGCCAAAGGATTCACAATCATCGGCCGCGTGGCCGAGCTTATTATCCTGTGCACAAGCACCAAGCAATAAAATGGCACAAATGCTGATTAATAATCTACAGATACATATCGCCGGCCTAAAGAAAATTTGCATCGCTTTTTTACGCTCCAAATTTATCATTTGCATGACCCTTTCTTTGGCCCTATTGCTATGTGAATTACGTGAGCCACGCGGCAGAAATACCAGCACAAGCCAGCACTTCAGGCGGCGAAGCTTACCTCAGCGCTGCATCAAGTTCACCCATTGCCATGCTACAATCGGGTGCGCCAAACGCCTACGCCATTTACCATGCCAACACCCGCAACAAACAGCCCGTTAATTGATCGCTTCGACCGCAAGATCGATTATGCGCGCTTATCGGTAACCGACCGCTGCGACTTTCGCTGCGTGTACTGTATGGCCGAGACCATGCAATTTTTGCCGCGCGCCGAGATTCTTTCGCTGGAAGAGTTGCTGCGCGTAGGTGAGGGCCTGGTAGACGCCGGCATTCGCAAGATCCGGCTCACCGGCGGTGA
>JABDNS010000043.1 GCA_013043705.1 Pseudomonadales bacterium | reverse complement strand
GCTCGCCTGTTCGAACATATCGTGGTTACGGCAAGGCCCGCGCCCACCGCGGCGGGCAATGTCGCATCGAGTATTTCGTCATTAGGTGGTGCAGATTTGGCGCGCATGGGTCACCGGCATATTGCCGAGGCGCTGCAGCAAGTGCCCGGCGCTAATTTTTCGCGTGGCAGCGGCCAGGAGTATTTGCCGGCACTGCGCTCGCCAGTGCTCAGCGGCGCGGGCGCATGTGGCAGCGTGCTGGCGGCTGAAAATGGCATGCCCCTGCGTGCGGCAGGCTTCTGCAACGTAAACGAGCTATTTGAATCGCACAGCGAAGCGGCAAGGGCAATTGAGCTGGTTCGCGGGCCAGGGCAAACCGCGTTTGGCGCCAACGCCGTGCATGGGGTGGTGAATGTTTTGCCGCGCAACGCCAGCGCGGAAAATGAAGCTTCGTTTGAAGCCGGTGATGAGGACTTTTATCGAGGGCATCTGGGTTATAGCGGCAACGATAACTGGCGCGCTGACCTAACCCTTGCGCAAGACCGGGGATTTCGCGAATCCTCCGGCTACGATCTGCAAAAACTGAGTCTACATAAGCAACAAGGCCAGCGTGAAAGCTGGATGTCGCTGAGCCACCTGGACCAGGATACCGCCGCGTTTTTGGTCGGTAGCGACGCTTACCGCAACGAAGCACTCAGCCGTGAGAATGCAAGCCCTGAAGCCTATCGCAAAGCTTCTTCGTTGCGCGCAGCATCGCGATACACCCTCGATGCACCGCCGCCTGGACAATTCGAAATAGCAAGGGCCGTGGTTACGCCGTACCTGCGGCACGCGGAGATGGAATTCCTGATGCATTTTTTACCGGGCGAACCGGTAGAAACCAATCGCCAAACCAGCGTTGGCGTGCAGGCTTATTATGCGCTCGAATCTGCACAGCATTTGCAGCTTCAGTGTGGCGGTAACCTTGAACTCACCGATGCTGCGCTGCGCCAGATCCAGTTCCAGCCAACCCAGGGCTCGCCTTTCTTAATCGCCACGATACCGCAGGGTAAACAGTACGATTATGAGGTGCTGGCTTCGCAGAGCAGTTTATTTTGCGATGCGAACTGGCAGCCGGTAAGTGGATGGAATTTCCAGGCCGGGCTGCGCTATGAACATATGGCCTACGATTACGATAATCGGATGCTCGATGGCAGGACGGATGACAGCGGCGTGCCATGCGCTGCACCTGGCTGTCGCTACAGTAGGCCAGCAGACCGTCGTGATCACTTTAATAATTGGTCGCCGTTTGTGGGGGTTACGCAGCGCTATAGCCTGAACCACCAATGGTTTGCCAATATGAGTCATGGCTTTCGCGCACCGCAGGCCACCGAGTTGTATCGCTTGCAGCGCGAGCAGCAAAGCGCCGACCTTGATGCGGAAGAAATGACGGGCTTTGAAGCCGGGCTGCGTGGCGCAGGGAACAAATGGCAATACGAGCTGGTTGGTTTTAGTTATCGTAAACGCAATGTTATTTTTCGCGACTCTGATTTTTTCAACGTTGATGGCGGCAAAACCGAGCACCGCGGCGTTGAGCTTGCGCTACAGGTTAAGCCTTTGCAGATGTTGGAGCTGGGCCTCAGTGGCACCTATGCCTCGCATCGCTACAGTAACCGGCGTATTTCGGGTGGTGAAGATATTAATGGCAACCTTATTGATACCGCGCCCAGGCATTTGGGTAGTGCCTTCGCGCGCTGGCGGCCAAACGATTCATGGTGGGTAGAAGCACGCGGTATTCATGTATCGCGTTATTACACGAACCCTGAAAATGCCAATCGTTACCCTGGGCATGATTATTTCAATTTGCTGGGTGGCTGGCAAAAAGACCACTGGAGCTTTGTGCTGCGGTTAATTAACGCAACAAATGTCCGCTACGCCGAGCGCGCCGATAACACGCAGTTTAGCGGCGACCGTTATTTTCCCGGGCGCCCGCGAACCCTGTTTGGTGAGCTGCGATACTCCTGGGAATAAAAGAATAGACTCTTTGGTGCGTAGGCACTTATTTCGAGCAGTAGTGAAAGCCGCGTCTTGTGGAAAGGCGATCTCTAGCGCCCCCTTATTGCATGCACTATAATACGCACTCTAATGCGCATATAAACGCGCATTAATGGAGGCTGCTATGCGACGATTGTATAATGAAGACGCTCCCAAAAAAGCGACTAATCTTAGTGTAAACAGTGACTTGCTTGCGAAAACCAAGGCGCTAAAGATCAATTTATCCGCCACGCTGGAGCAAGCCTTGGAGCAGCAGCTTACGCAAGCGGCGGCCAGTAAATGGGCCGAGGAAAACAGGGCTGCAGTCCGCGCATATAACAGCTTTGTTGATAAACACGGCTGCTTTGGCGATGAGTATAGGGAGTTCTAGTGGCGCAATTTGATGTGTATAAGAATCCCAGTCGTGCCACGAGTAAATATTTTCCTTATTTAGTAGATATCCAAAGTCCTTACCTCGAGGAGTTGGCCACAAGAATTGTAATTCCATTGGCTAAAGCAGCCGACTTCAAACAAAGTGTCATGAAAGGCCTGACACCGAAAATATTCTTTGAAGGCGAAGATCTGCTTTTCCTTACCCCCCAGATTTCTTCGATGCCACGAAAGCCATTGAAAGATCCTGTAGGCTCTGTCGCTCATTTAAGAGAAGAGCTTTTAAATTCGCTGGATTTTGCACTATTGGGTATTTAAAAGAGCATCAACAGGGAGTTGCTGTGCCCTGGCAAAACCCGCCACGTAGTTAGCCGAATCCGGCTTGAGCACCACGCCGTAAAAATCCGGCAGCGAAGCAAGTTGCTCAGCAATATTGCCAAAGCGCGCTTTTAGTGCGCTAACCACCGCCGCGCGTTCTGCCGAGCCTGGTGAATACAGTTTTGCGCTGCACGAAAAGCTTAGCCGGCGCCGGGCAAATATTTCTGCGGCATCGGCCTCCGGTTCGATAAACAGCAACGACGCGCTGGCGTTATCGCGCAAGTTTTGCGTATGCGTGGCGAGCTCGCTGAGCAGCATACCTATCGAGCCATCATCTAGCATGGCAAACGGCGCATAGCTGGCCAGTGGCACGCCATCTTTGCTTGCGGTGGCTAGCTGAGCCGAGCGGAACTTTGCCAGAAATTCACGAGCTTCGCTTATCAATTCGGGCGATGTGGCGGGTGGTGTTACCATAGGCGGTTTGTGCTGGGCCGTGCTGTGGCTTGGCCAAATCAGCAAGGTTTCTCATGTTTATTGACTTTCGGAAGAGCAGAATATGACAGCGGCGCTCGATATAAAAGGGCTGAGAAAAGTCTACGCGAATGGCTTCGAGGCTGTGAAGGGTGTGGACCTGCACGTAGAGCGTGGCGATTTTTTTGCGCTGCTCGGGCCCAATGGTGCGGGTAAGTCCACCATTATCGGCATTCTCACCTCCTTGGTAAGCAAGACCGCCGGTAAGGTGTCGATTATGGGCCACGACATTGATGAGGATTTCTCCAGTGCCAAGCAGTGCCTTGGCGTGGTGCCGCAGGAGTTCAATTTCAACCAGTTTGAAAAAGGTTTCGATATTGTTGTTACGCAAGGCGGTTACTACGGCATGCCGCGCGCGCTGGCCTGTGAGCGTGCCGAAAAATACCTGCGCAAGCTCGACCTGTGGGACAAGCGCAATGAGGTGTCGCGCAACTTGTCGGGCGGTATGAAGCGCAGGCTAATGATTGCGCGCGCGCTGGTGCACGAACCGGAACTGCTGGTGTTAGACGAGCCGACCGCTGGCGTCGATATTGAGCTGCGTCGCTCGATGTGGGAATTTCTAACCGAGGTGAACGAGCAGGGCACCACTATTATTCTTACCACCCATTACCTGGAAGAGGCGGAGAGCCTGTGCCGCAACATCGGTATTATTGATGAAGGCAACATGATCGAAAACACCAGCATGAAAGCCCTGCTCAGAAAACTTACGCGCGAAGTATTTATTTTCGACACACGTAACAGTCTCAGCCCCTCGTTAGCACTGGGCGATTATACGGCGAGGGTGGTCGATGA
>JABDNS010000042.1 GCA_013043705.1 Pseudomonadales bacterium | reverse complement strand
CCCATATAGCGC
Source organism: Pseudomonadales bacterium (assembly GCA_013043705.1). Classification (GTDB taxonomy): domain Bacteria; phylum Pseudomonadota; class Gammaproteobacteria; order Pseudomonadales; family UBA7434; genus UBA7434. The sequence continues at coordinate 4,791 of JABDNS010000042.1, read as the reverse complement.
GCAATGAGGTGCATGGAGGTTACGGGTACATACAGTTTGTCGCCGCCGGCATATTCGAGCGCCATAAACTCAGCGTCTACGCTTTCGCCGCTAGTAATTGGCACCGGCATGCATTCCAGGCCCAGGTAACGTCCTACGCCGTGATCGATATGTACAATCGGCGCACCCACGCGCAGTTCAACCAGGCTTTGGATGGTTGCTTCGGCGAGGTTGTTGCGTTCGCGATTGCGGCTTGCTTTCGGCTTGACGGCACCGCCAAACAGTTCCGGCTCGGCCAGGATATTAATATCGCATGAAGTTTCAGCGCGACTCGCCTGGCCGGGCTCGAGCGTGCCCACCGCCGCCGCTTCGTTTAGCGATGTGCCGCGGTTAAAGTGGGCAATGCCAACGCCGTGGCCCTGGCTTTGCAGAAATGCCTGCCAGCCGTCTACCGCGCTGGCTGCGATATTGGCTTCGGCCAATTTTTCCAAAAGCAGTTCGCGTCGCCCTGCTGAAGAAACGCAAAAAAGCATGCGCAGGCCAGAAAGCCTGTGTTGCTCCAGGTAGCGGGCTAGCGCCTGCAGCGGTTGTTCGCTGTGTTCGTCGATCGCAACTGCCGGGTTGGCATGAAACGGCAGTTGGTACTCGCCGCGAGCTGGATTGTGCGCGGCGTCTTTTTGCTGGTCGCCAATTTGCACGCGCGCGGCGGGCGACAACGCATTGCGGCACTCCAACAGCGAGAGGTAGAGTTTTTCTGGTGGCAGTAGCGGGCGGGTAGGGTCGATACTTTGCTGCTCGAAACGCCTGCGCGCATCTGCGCTAAATTTTTCTATCGCGGGCTCGACCTCGCCCAGTAAAAAAATACTGTGCTTGGCTGGAAGATAATCGAACACGGTGGCGGTGTTGTCGTAGAACATCGGCAGGTAAGCTTCAATGCCAGCGCTGGTTACACCAGCTACCGTGTCGGAATAAATGGGGCAGTGATCGGGGTCGCGATCGAACTCCTCGTGCCAGCGATCCCGGAAGTGGTTAATAGCCTGGTCGTGTAGCGCGACTTCACCGGCGGGCAGAATGGAAACGGTTTCGAGCCGATCCAGCGAGCGCTGGGATTCGGGGTCGAATGTTCGCAAGCTCTCTATCTCTTCATCGAACAATTCAATCCGGTAGGGCTGCTCGCTGCCCATTGGAAACAGGTCGATTACCGAACCGCGCACGGCGAAATCACCGTGCTCAAATACAGACTCGCGATGTTGGTAGCCGCTGTTCGCCAGGCCTAGTTTAAATTCGTCGAGGTCCAGCCGGGCATTAACTTCGAGTACCAGGCTTTGCGAGTTGATATGAGCGGTGGGGCAAAGCCTGGTAGCCAGCGAGCTGGCGGAAACGACGCAGATACCACAACGGTGCAGTGCGGCATCGTTCTGCAGGCGATACAGGGTATGCAACCGCTCGGAAACAATATCCGGGTGCGGCGAGAAGTGATCGTAGGGCAGCGTTTCCGGGTCCGGTAGTTGCGCAATCGCAACCGGCTCGGCGTGCAGGTTGAAGAAGTCCAGTGCGCCCAGCAGGTCTTCGGCGATGTTGCTATTGGCCGCCACAACCAGCAATAGCTGCGGCTCGCGACGCACTGCATCGAGAAGGCTAATCGCCTGCGCGGCGGCGCCCTCCACGCCATGCCAGTGTTGCCTGGACCCAGGTGTAGGGAGTTGTGGCGCGGAGAGAGAGACCGGGGTTTTGGGGTGGGCCGTGGTCGCGTTTGGCATTAATTCGATGCTTGTCTTTGTAATTTGCTGCGCGCTATTCGCAGGCGCTAGCCGCGGGAGCGAGTGATTTCTATGCTCACCGCGATATAGCGGTAGAGGTGTACCAGCATATAAAAAATCAACCCGCCTATTGCGCCCCACAGGTGCGCATCGACCACTACATCATGGCCAATATAGTTAGCGGTAGTGTCGAGCCAATTCGATTGTTGGTAAAACGCGGTTTGTTCCAGGCCAACTTTGGCGACTAATGCCAATAACCAAAGCGGGCTTGCGCGCGCGCGGAGCACCGCGTAAACCATCAAGCCGTGCAGCGCGCCGGAGAGCCCCACGCACCAGTCGGTGAGCGGGCTAAAAAAATACAGGCCCGCTGCGGAAATAGCCGCTGAACCAAGCAGGGCAAGCAACCAGCCTGTGCTGCGAAATGCCTCACTAAAAAGTGCAACTAAACAGAGCAGCGCCAAAACGTTCAGTGAGAGATGACGCAGGTTAAGATGCACCAGGGCATGCGTGATGCTTTGCCACGGTTGATCCACAAAGCTTGTGCGCTGATAGCGAAGCGCCTCAATTGCGTCGGGGTTGTACAGCAGTGCGATTAGGCCACCGATCAGGGCCAGCAGGCAGAGAAGGCTTTTGGCAAAGCTTTGCCCTGCAATCCAGTTAAGTGAGTTTGGCATGCGGTTGATCTGGGTAAGGTCAAGGTAGTCGCGGAATTCCAGCGACGCAGTCTAGCACGAGCCGGCCAGCGTCCTCGCGGCCAAAATGACGAAAATCTATTAAATCGCAGCTAAGGTAAATAGCCTAGGTCTCTGATTATAAATGGAATTTGAACAACTATTAAAGTAGTTTGTCTGACGCTACCTTGCGTTGCAGCCACAACTAGCGGGGGGCAGTTAGCGCGGTTACTGTTTGCAGGCGCATCGCGCGGCTGCCCAAATGCAGCAAGCCGCGAATCTGTCGGCGGGCTGGTGCACGTCAAGAGCACAGCTTCGGTGCGAGGCTCGCCAGGGTCGCTCACCGGTATCGCGAATTAAGCCATGCGCGAATTCATTGCGAGCGCTTGCTCTTTGCCGAAAATCATCGAGTCGTCGCAAGCTTGTGCCCTTCGTCTTGCCATTAACTAACGCGTTGCTTTCGATATTGTAAAACAGCTTTATGCAAAGCGTTAAAATGCAGCGTAGATTGTTGACAGCGTATGGCAACGATTTATACTCGAAGCCGCTAGAAAATTATTATTTATTTATCTCCCGGTTCGATTTTACCAAGTTGTGGTTGGTCCTGAAGTTAGTAAGTAAATTGTATTTCCAGCATTACCCCTTCGCCTGTAATGCGTTATTCGGCGAGGATCTTTACAGTCACTATTGCTAGAGTTGGTGTTTTGTTATGTCTGAAGTTACTACCGGAACGGTTAAGTGGTTTAACGATGCAAAAGGATTTGGTTTTATTGAGCAAGAATCCGGCCCCGATGTATTCGCACATTTCAGTGCAATCAAGTCTGAAGGTTTTAAATCGCTCGCCGAAGGCCAAAAAGTACAGTTCAACGTTACCCAGGGGGATAAGGGTCTGCAAGCAGAAAACATCGAGGCGATTTAGAACGTAGCGATATCGAAAGCGATATCAGTAGCGATATCAGTAGCGATATCAAAAGCGCCGTATTAATCGGCGACTGAGCTGCACTTACTACCGTGCAAGCGCGTTGCATTTTGCCATCTTGCCGTCTTGCCATTTTGAATAGCCCGTCAATGATTGGCTAAACAGCAGGTAGAAAGAAGCGGTTAAAAAAAACAGTTAAAAAGCAGTTAGTGAAAAGCAAGGCCCGAAAAGGTCTTGCTTTTTTTCTAACAAGCAACCTCGAGTAAAAAAAGCCTATGCCATGCGAATGAAGTATTGCCCGCAGTGCGCCACAGAATTACGCGATGCGCAAATTAATGGTGAGCCGCGCAAAGCCTGTCCCGTGCCCGAGTGCGGGTTTGTAAATTGGGGGAATCCTACGCCAGTCGTGGCGATTATTGTCGAGCTGCCCGAGGGCGTTGTACTGGCACATAATGTTGCCTGGCCCGCGGAGTTCTTCTCGATCATTACCGGCTTTCTCGAAGCGGATGAAGACCCCGCTGAATGTGCGAGGCGCGAAACGCTCGAAGAGTTGGGCTTAAAGGCGCAAAGTTGTAAGCTGGTTGGTGTCTATCCGTTCGCGCAGCAAAATCAGGTGATTATTGCTTATCACATCGAGGCCTCGGGCGAAATTATTTTGAATGAAGAACTGGACGCTTATAGGGTAGTGGCGCCGGCTCGCCTGAAACCCTGGCGGCAGGGCACCGGGCTGGCTTTAATCGATTGGATGCAGGCGCGGGGCATTACGGCGCCACGCTAGAACTAGTGGGCCGTATAGAAGTCCAATGGCCATGATGAGCCGCGCTGTTTGTTTTTTCTACAGTAGAGCTTTGCGCCGGCGCTTTTGTGCATTTCTGATGCGTATTTCTGTGTTGCCCAGCCTGAAAATTGCGATCTGCACCGCGTTAATTTTTGCAGCGCGCTGCCATACTTTGATAGTGAGTAACTTAGCCGCACCTTAGCTACATCTAAGCTGTAACTTAGCTTTTAAAAACAGCCATCGGTTCAGCTGGCCATAGTGTTCAAGTACCGGGCGTCCGGTGGTATAGATTGAACACTTGCAAAACGGCCGAGTTCGGCTGTATGCAAATGAAGGACAACAGGAGAGCAGCAATGCCCGTAGGAGAGACACCGCTAGAAAATTCTGTCCAGCGGGGCAGCGTTGCGAGTGAGCCCAATTTACCGGCGCCACTCTACAATCGTATTCGCGAACTGTTCTCGCGCGGCTTTCGTATCGATTGGGGCAACACGCTATTTATATCTATTACCCATCTTGTATTTCTTATTGGTACGCCGTTGGCATACTGGTATGCACCGGAGGGTATGTGGAAAATTATGCTGGCCTGGACGATCCTGCATATGTTGGTGGGCTGCCTGTCTACAACGGTTTACGCCCACCGCTTAATCGCGCATGGCGCGGCCAAAAATGTTTCGTGGCCGGTGC
>JABDNS010000041.1 GCA_013043705.1 Pseudomonadales bacterium | reverse complement strand
ACAAGGCGATTTCACCGCAGAGGCAGTGTTAGCAGAGTTGCTGTTGCAGCTTGGCGGCAAGCGCGCAGACCTTGTTATTTCAGATATGGCCCCCAACATGAGTGGTATGAAGGGCGTTGACCAGCCCCGTGCAATGCTGCTGGCCGAACTGGCCCTGGACCTGGCCCGGCAAGTATTGAAGCCTAAAGGTGATTTTTTGTGCAAGGTCTTTCAGGGCGAAGGATTTGATCAATATTTAGCCGATTGCCGGGGCAGTTTTGAGCGCGTTATCAGCCGTAAGCCTGCGGCGTCTCGCCCCCGGTCCCGCGAAGTTTACCTGTTGGGCAAAGGCTTCAAGCCCGTTTAGGCCCGAAATCCGTGTGCTGGCGAGCACATTGCGCCGGGAATGCTTGCAGCTCTTCCGGCGGCCTGTATCATGATCATTCGGGGGTTGTACTAACCTTTTATTGGCCGAAGGTTGTATTACTGCTGTAGTCCCGTTAGCCCTGGCGCGCGTAACTACCTGTAACTAAACGCAGGGCGCGACGTCCAACTTAAAGCGGCGTGTAGCGCCTTTCAATCCCACCGTTTTTGCTGGCAACACGAGGTTCACCAATTGAACGAAATGGTTAAAAATCTTCTGCTCTGGGTCATTATCGCGGTCATCTTGCTTACCGTATTCCAGAACGTAAATAGCCCCGAGCAAACCCAGAACCTGCCTTATTCGCAGTTCTTGTCTGAAGTACAAAGTGACCAGGTCTCCCGTGTGGAAACCGAAGGGCCCATCATTATTGGTGAGCGCGTCGATGGTACGCGCTTTAAAACCGTGCGCCCCTACCTTGAAGATCCCAAGCTCATTGATGACTTGCTAGAGCACAACGTGCAAATTGTTGGCCGCGAACCCGAACAGCAAAGCCTGTGGCGGCAGCTGTTGGTGGCCTGCTTCCCCATTCTTATTATCATCCTGGTATTTATGTTTTTTATGCGCCAGATGCAGGGCGGTAGCGGTGGCCGCGGTGGGCCAATGGCATTCGGCAAGAGCAAGGCGCGCTTGCTTGGCGAAGACCAGATAAAAACCACCTTTGCGGATGTGGCCGGCTGCGATGAAGCCAAAGAAGAAGTGAAAGAACTGGTCGACTTTTTGCGTGACCCCAGCAAGTTCCAGAAATTGGGCGGGCGCATTCCGCGCGGCGTATTAATGGTTGGCCAGCCGGGTACCGGTAAAACGTTGTTAGCCAAAGCCATTGCCGGCGAAGCGAAAGTGCCGTTCTTTTCAATCTCGGGTTCCGACTTTGTCGAAATGTTTGTTGGTGTGGGTGCGTCGCGCGTGCGCGATATGTTTGAGCAGGCCAAGAAGCAATCGCCCTGTATTATTTTCATCGACGAGATCGATGCGGTAGGCCGCCATCGTGGTGCCGGCCTTGGTGGCGGTCACGATGAGCGTGAGCAAACCTTGAACCAGTTACTGGTAGAGATGGACGGTTTTGACGGTAACGATGGCGTTATCGTCATTGCTGCGACGAACCGCCCCGACGTGCTCGACCCGGCCCTGTTGCGCCCCGGTCGTTTCGACCGACAAGTTGTTGTGGGGCTACCCGACCTTCGCGGTCGCGAACAGATATTGAAAGTGCATATGCGTAAAGTGCCAATTGGCGACGATGTGGATGCCTCGGTAATTGCGCGTGGCACGCCTGGTTTTTCTGGTGCGGATCTCGCCAACCTTGTAAACGAGGCCGCGTTGTTTGCCGCGCGCTCCAACGAACGCCTCGTGGGCATGGAGCAATTCGAGCTGGCCAAAGACAAAATCATGATGGGCGCCGAGCGCAAATCCATGGTGATGTCCGATAAAGAAAAACTCAATACTGCTTACCACGAAGCCGGTCATGCCATTGTTGGTCGGCTGGTGCCGGAGCACGACCCGGTTTACAAGGTCAGCATTATTCCGCGCGGGCGAGCTTTGGGTGTAACCATGTTTTTGCCCGAGGAAGATCGTTACAGTCATAGCAAGCGGCACCTGCTAAGCCAGATTTGTTCGCTGTTTGGCGGGCGCATTGCCGAGCAGATTATTAACGGTGACGATGGCGTAACCACAGGCGCAAGCAACGATATTCAACGCGCTACCGAGTTAGCGCGGAATATGGTTACCAAGTGGGGCCTGTCTGAAAAGCTTGGCCCGCTACTTTACGACGAAAGCCAGGAAGAAGTTTTTCTGGGTAAATCTGCTGGTAATGCGGCGAGTAACGTATCGGGCAATACGCGTAACGCCATCGACGTTGAAGTGCGTAACATCATTGATGAGTGTTACGCCAAAGCCAAGCAGCTGCTTGAGGATAATCGTGACAAGCTGGACATGATGGCCGATGCGTTAATGAAGTACGAAACGATCGACGCCGAGCAAATCAACGACATTATGGCGGGCAAGGAACCACGCGAGCCGGCCAACTGGGCCGATGATGATGATCCCGGTAGCGGCTTGAATGCCAGTGCCGATGATAATAGCGATGATCGTGGTGATACGGGCGCTGCCGACGACAAAGACGGAAAAACGCCGCCGATCGGTGGCCCTGCCAGCGAGCACTAGGCGCTGTTGTTGTGAGTGCTGATGTGAGTAAAGGCGACCCGCGGGTCGCCTTTTTTATTTTTATGCCTTTCGAGGTTTAAAGCATAGTGTGATGAATGGGCTGGATCTAAACAGCATCGACGTGCCCATGGTGATGGGGGTTGTGAATGTCACGCCCGATTCGTTTTCCGATGGCGGTCGCTTTGTCAGTGAGCAGGGTCAATTGAATAGCGATGCCGCCATGCTCGAGGCGCAGCGCATGCTGGAAGCGGGCGCGTCGATCATTGATATTGGCGGCGAATCGACCCGACCGGGTGCGGCCAGCGTTAGCGAGCAGCAGGAGATCGATCGCGTTATGCCGGTGCTGGAGCGCATTGTGGCCGGGCTTGATTGTGTTGTTAGCGTGGACACCAGTTCGCCGGTGCTGATGCGAGCTGCAGCCAGCGCAGGGGCTGGTTTGCTCAATGATGTACGCAGCTTCCAGCGCGAGGGTGCGGCCCGCGCCGCGGCAGATAGCCAACTGCCAATATGTATTATGCATATGCAAGGTGAGCCTGGCAGCATGCAGGATGACCCCGAGTATGGTGATGTTGTTGGTGAAGTGAGCTGGTTTTTACGGCGTCGTATTGAGCAGCTCGGCAAATCGGGTGTGGCGAGAAATAATATTGTTATCGACCCGGGTTTTGGTTTTGGCAAGCTACTGCTACACAACCTCACATTGCTGGCGCACCTCGATCAACTACACTGCTTAGGGTGCCCGATGCTGGTGGGTATGTCGCGAAAATCGATGCTCGGGCAAGTGCTCGACAAACCCGTTGGCGAGCGGCTGTTCGGCGGTGTGGCGGCGGCTAGCATCGCTGCGTTGAAAGGCGCCAAGATTGTGCGCACACACGATGTGGCGGCCACTGTCGACGCAGTAAAATTCGCGCACGCGGTGCGTGGCGCGAGCGATAGCTGAGTGCGTGGTTTTCACAAACCAAAACAGAATGAATTTATGAGTAAAAAATATTTTGGTACAGATGGCATTCGCGGCAGGGTTGGCGAAGGCGTAATTAACCCCGAGTTTATCCTTAAGCTTGGCTGGGCGGTCGGCCGGGTGTTCGGGCGCACTCTCGATGACGGCGCAGTGCCGCGTGTAATTATTGGCAAGGACACACGCATTTCCGGTTACATGTTCGAATCGGCATTGGAGGCTGGCCTGGTGGCCGCCGGAGCCAACGTTATGTTGATTGGCCCAATGCCCACGCCTGCCATTGCCTACCTGACGCGAACTTTCCAATGTACCGCCGGCATTGTTATTAGCGCGTCGCACAATCCATTCTACGACAACGGTATAAAATTCTTTTCGGCCAGCGGCGAAAAGCTGCCCGACGAAATAGAGCATGCCATCGAGGCTGAAATTGAGAAGCCAATGCAAATGGTTGAGTCAGCGGCACTAGGCAAAGTTAAGCGCGTGGAAGATGCCGCGGGCCGTTATATTGAGTTTTGCAAGAGCACCGTGCCCACCAATTTTTCGCTCAAGGGTTTGAAAGTTGTTGTCGACTGCGCGCACGGCGCCACCTATCACGTTGCGCCGGACGTGTTGCGCGAGCTTGGCGCCGAAGTGGTTGCAGTTGGCGCCGACCCCGATGGATTAAATATTAATGATGGCGTGGGCTCTACTAAACCGCAATTGCTGAGCGATGCGGTGCTCGAGCACAAGGCCGACATAGGTGTTGCTTTTGATGGCGATGGCGACCGGGTACTTTTTGTAGACGAGCAGGGCAGAATCCTCGACGGCGATGCGCTGCTTTATATCATTGCGTGCGATCGCCTGCGCACCAAAGGTGATTGCAGCGGCGTTGTCGGCACCTTAATGAGTAATTACGGTTTCGAGTTGGCGATGCGCGATATGGGCGTGCCGTTCGCGCGCGCCAAGGTGGGCGATCGCTACGTGAAAGAAATGATGCAGCAGAAAGGCTGGTTGCTGGGTGGCGAGAGCTCCGGGCATATCATTTGTTCGGACGTCACCAGTACCGGCGACGGTGTGGTGGCTGCGCTGAAAGTGTTTTTTGCGGTAGTGGCTGGCGGCAAGAAGCTCTCGGAGCTGGTCGCCGACTTGCCAGTCTATCCACAGGTGATGATCAATGTGCGCCGCGAGCGCCAGGTCGACCTGGACGCCGACCCCGAGATTGGCGAGGCAGTGGCCGCTACCGAAGCCGAGTTGGGCGACCAGGGCAGGGTGCTGTTAAGGCCTTCGGGAACCGAACCACTTATTCGGGTGATGGTTGAAGGGCGCGATCATAGCCAGGTAGAGCAACTGGCGAGCAATCTGGCGGCAACCGTCGAGCGCCTTGTGCGTTAAGCTACCAGCGCCTGGCCCCAGCTTGTATGTTTCCAGCCCCTTGGGTAATATTGCCCGCCCTTCAGGGAGCGGCAGCCTGTTGCCTCTAGCCCTGGGGTAAAGTGAGGCAACCAGCATGCGAAAACAGATTGTCGTTGGTAATTGGAAACTCAACGGTAGCCGGGCACTGTGTGAAGAATTCGCGCTCGGGCTTGGTAAATTTCTTTCGCGGGAATCTATCGTAGGAGAACTGGCGATTTGTCCTCCAGCGGTTTACATCGATTCGCTGTCTAGCGCCATGGTCATCAACGAGGTCAACGTGGCGGTTGGCGCGCAGAATGTCGCGGCGCAGGAAAAGGGCGCATTCACCGGCGAAATGTCGGCGGCGATGATCAAGGAAGCTGGCGGCAGTTATGCCATTGTTGGGCATTCGGAGCGCCGAGCCATGTTTGGCGATACGGATGAACTGGTTGCCACCAAAGCGGCGCAGGTGGTGGCGGCTGGAATTACTCCCATTATTTGTGTTGGTGAAGAGCTGGCGGTTCGCGAGGCGGGCAATCATCTTGAGTTTGTCGGCCAGCAGGTTTCCGCGGCGCTGTCCCAGGCACAATCGGCAACACTCATTGTTGCTTACGAACCGGTTTGGGCAATCGGCACCGGCAACACCGCCAATGCCGCGCAAGTGCAAGAAATGCATGAGCATATTCGCAAGGTCGCCAGCGCCAGTGTTAATGCAGAGCTTACGCCGATACTCTATGGCGGTAGCGTCAACCCGTCGAACGCGGCAGAGCTGCTGGGTCTGCCCGATGTCGATGGCGCACTGGTTGGCGGTGCATCGCTCGAGCTAGAAAAATTTATCGCTATCGCAAAGCGGTAGCAAAGGGTAAAAGGGTAAAACAAGTGTTAGAACAAATTATTGTCATCGTACATGTACTGATCGCCATGTCCATTATCGGCCTGGTTTTGCTACAGCAGGGCAAAGGCGCCGATATGGGAGCCTCTTTCGGTGGCGGCGGCTCGCAAACGCTGTTCGGTGCCGCCGGTGGTGGCAACGTGCTAACGCGGGCAACGGCTGTGTTGGCGGCAACTTTTTTTGTCACCAGCTTTGGCCTGGCCATTATCGCCAAGCAAAAAGCCGGAGAAGTTAGCAGCGATGAATTATTGCTGCCCGAATCTGAAATTGTTGTTGTAGAGGAGCCCGCCAGCGAGGCTGAGTCCGGCATTGAGGCGCACCTCGATGCGCTGGAAGCCAGTGGCCAAAAGCCGCTTTCAAGCGACGAGGTCCCGCTGGATATCGTCGACTCTATACCGCAATAATTGTCGGGCGCACATCTCGCGTCCTAATCCCTGTTGAATTTGCCGAAGTGGTGGAATTGGTAGACACGCTATCTTGAGGGGGTAGTGAGCTTTGCTCGTGCGGGTTCAAGTCCCGCCTTCGGCACCATCTACAATGCGCCTACAACCAAAGCGCCTGCAACCAGCGCGCCGCTCTCCCGGGACGCGAGCGCCTGGCCGGTTTCAGCGCCCGGCACGCCATTCCCGCACAGGCCAGCAAACTACCATCGGTACTTTGTTGACCGCGCATTTTCTGCTCTCTATAATGCGCCGGCTCGGTCAGGGCTGAATGTGCCAGACCGGGTGGCGTTCAGGGACGGGCGATTTGGATAGGGTACTTTTTTGGCTAGCTTAAGGCGATTGATCAATATGTAACCAATGTTGAGAAAGCCTGCGACACCGTCGGTGTCGCACACGGCACCCGACGCAGTTATTTTGCGTTTGCTATGCGTTGTGAGCGTCGCGCCTGGAGTTTTAAGCGCGAAGTTCAGGCGGCTGGGTGGAGCGTGTAAAAGCCTAAGAATTTTGGAAAACCCCTGCTCGCAGGGGTTTTTTGTTTTTGCGAGTTGGCTGGACAACTGTTGCAAGGTTGCAAGTTAGTTGCGCCAGAGTAAATGCGTTAGAGACGGAACCGCAAAGTGGCGCTGGTAGAAAAGTTAAATGACATAGCCCGGCCATTGGTTGAAGAAGCGGGTTTATCGCTTTGGGGCTTGCAGTATCAAACCGGCGCTCAAACCGGTTTGCTACGTGTGTATATCGACGGCCCCGATGGCGTCAATGTCGATCAATGCGCCGCCATCAGCAGGCAGCTGTCGGTTTTGCTGGACGCTGAGGACATTATCCGCAGCGCCTACCGGCTGGAAGTGTCGTCACCAGGCATGGCCAGGCCATTCTTTACGCTGGAGCAATACCAGGGTTTTGAAGGCCACGTAGTCAAGGTGAAGTTGCGCTACGCCTATGAAGGGCGCAAGCGCATTAAAGGCATCGTCAGCAGCATCGACACGCGGCAGCGCGAGTTGGGTATTGTCGATGGCGATACAGAATATTTGCTGCCATTTGAGGCGGTAGAGAGCGGCCAGTTGGTGCCGCAGTTCGAGAAATAGTGTTTTAAGTTTGGAACGACCGAGGGAACAAATGAACAAAGAAATTTTGCTCGTTGCAGATGCAGTTTCGGCTGAAAAAGGTGTCGACCGCGACATTATTTTCGAAGCAATTGAATTGGCGTTGGCCACGGCGACTAAAAAGCGCTACGAAGAGGAATCGGAGATCGAAGTGAAAATCGATCGCGAGTCCGGTGACTATATAACGCATCGCGTTTGGACGGTGATGCCCGATGATCACCTCGCCATCCTGGGTACCGAGCTTACTACCGAAGAAGCGGCAGAGGTTGACCCTTCATTAAAGATCGGCGACGTGCATCGTGAGCAGGTTGAGAATGTTGAGTTTGGTCGCATTGCGGCGCAAACCGCCAAACAGGTCATCGTGCAGCGAGTGCGCGAGGCTGAGCGTGCGCAAATCGTTGATGAATATCGCGAACGCGTAGGCCAGTTGGTGAATGGCTCGGTGAAAAAAGTTACCCGCGACGCGGTAATTGTCGATCTTGGTAACAATGCGGAAGGCTATATGCCTCGCGAAGAGCTGGTTGGTCGCGAAGCATTCCGGGTTGGTGATCGCGTGCGCGCCATCCTGCACGAAATTCGCGACGATGTGCGCGGCCCGCAGTTAATTCTAAGCCGCGCCAGCAACGGCATGCTTATCGAATTATTCAAAATAGAAGTGCCCGAAATTGCCGAAGAAGTTATTGAAATTCGCGCCGCCGCGCGGGACCCCGGTTTGCGCGCCAAGATTGCCGTTAAAACCAACGATGGCCGCATCGACCCTGTAGGTGCTTGCGTGGGCATGCGTGGTTCCAGGGTGCAGGCCGTCTCCGGCGAGCTGGCCAATGAGCGTGTTGATATTATTTTGTGGGATGACAACCCGGCACAGCTGGCCATTAACGCGCTGTCACCCGCAGAAGTGGAATCACTAATCGTAGATGAAGACACCAATACAATGGATGTTGCGGTAGCAGAAGACAATCTCGCCCAGGCGATTGGTCGCAACGGACAGAACGTGCGTTTGGCCACACAACTCACGGGTTGGAAAATCAACGTGATGAGTACCGATGAGGCCACGGTGAAAGGCGAAGAAGAGGCCGGACGCCGCGTTGAGATGTTTATGAAGGCGCTGGACGTCGACGAAGACGTCGCGCTGGTGCTTGCCGAGGAAGGCTTTACATCGGTTGAAGAGGTGGCCTATGTGCCGCTGGAAGAAATGGTGACGATCGAAGGTTTTGACCAGGATATTGCTGAAGAGCTTCGCGCCCGCGCGAAAGATGCGTTACTCACCAGCGAGTTGGCTTCGGAAGAAAAACTGGAAGGCAACGAGCCTGCCGATGATTTGTTGAATATGGAAGGCATGGACAGGCATCTCGCATTCGTACTGGCCAGCAAGGGCATTGTCACGATGGAAGACCTGGCCGAGCAGGCAATTGAAGATCTTATTGATATTGAAGAACTAGACCAGGAGCGTGCTGGTCAATTAATTATGAAGGCGCGCGAACCCTGGTTCGCCGAAGCCGCGGCCGAAGCCGAGGCAGAGACGTAAACCTGGCTGGGTATAGGTCCGGGTAAGTTTACGCAGTAGCAGAGGAGAACAAATATGGCGGATGTGACTGTCAGTCAACTCGCTAAAACCGTTGGGGCAACCGTCGATCGTTTGCTTGCGCAAATGAAAGAGGCGGGGCTGGATCATGCTTCAGCCGAACAGATCGTTTCAGACGCTGACAAAAAGCGCCTGCTCACTCACCTGAAAAACAATCATGGTGCGAGTACCGCTGCGCCAAAAAGAATTACGCTCAAGCGCCGTACTATTGGCACGGTTAAAACCAGCGGTTCGCAGGGTAGGAAAACTGTTGCGGTAGAAGTCAGGAAGCGCAGGACCTACGCCAAGCGCGAAGAAGTCGAGCAAGAGGTCGATGCCGAATTGGAAGTGCCGGCGGTAGATCTTCCTGAACAAGCCGGCCTTGTCGGGGCGCCCGAAGAGATTGTAGAAAGCGAAGAAGTAGCCGCGGAAGATGCGCCGGCCAAACGTGTTGATCCTTTCGATGTAGAAGAATTGCGCCGCCGCGCCGCCGCCAAGCGCAAGGAGCAGGAGGCAACAGAAAAAGCGCGTCGCGATGCTGTGGTTAAGGCCAAGGCAGAAGAAAGCGCCAGGAGCAAGGCTGAAGAGCAGGCTAAAGCGCTGCAAGCGGAGCGGGAAAAAACCGGGCCCAAGCATTTACGTGCTGCGCCCGGCACCAAGACCGATGACGAACCCAAGAAAAAACCCGGCCGCCGCAAGCAGGCCAAGCAGCGCAACAAATCGCGCGGCGGCGGCTTCCGGCCCGACGAATTTTTTGGTGGCGATAATCGCTCGCGCGGGCTAAGTAGCCAGCGTGTTCTGCAGGCGATTAACAAACAGGAGTTCACACTGCCTACCGAGGAAATCGTACACGAGGTGGAGCTGGGTGAAACGATTACAGTTGGGCAATTGGCCCAGCAGTTGGCGATGAAGGCCAATGCCGTTATCCGTGAGTTGATGAAGATGGGCGTGATGGCCAACGTCAACCAGCCGCTCGACCAGGAAACCGCCATTCTTGTTATCGAAGAACTCGGACACAAGCACCGCATTGTTAGCGATGACATGCCCGAAGACGAATTGCTAATCGCCTTGCAGGCTGCGCTGGGTGAAGAAGAACAGGCGCAGGCGTCGCGACCACCTGTGGTTACGGTGATGGGCCATGTCGATCACGGCAAGACTTCGCTACTCGACTACATCAGGAAATCTCGCGTTGCCAGTGGTGAAGCGGGCGGTATTACGCAGCACATTGGTGCGTACCAGGTGCAAACCGATATCGGTGAAATTACTTTCCTCGACACGCCCGGGCACGCGGCGTTTACATCGATGCGTGCTCGCGGTGCCAAGTGCACCGATATCGTGGTGTTGGTGGTTGCCGCCGACGACGGTGTTATGCCGCAAACTATTGAAGCTATTCAACACGCGCGCGCCGCAGAAGTGCCGCTGGTTGTGGCGATTAACAAAATCGATAAAGAAGCTGCCGACCCCGAGCGAGTCAAGAACGAGCTGGTAGCCCAGGAAGTTGTTCCCGAGGAGTGGGGCGGCGATACGCAGTTTATTCCAGTTTCTGCACAAACCGGTGAAGGCATCGACAAGTTGCTTGAAGCGCTGTCGCTACAGGCAGAAGTGCTGGAGTTGTCGGCCACCGAAGATGTACCGGCGAAAGGTATTGTTATCGAATCGCGCCTGGACAAGGGTCGCGGCAACATCGCCTCGGTTTTGGTGCAAGAAGGTACCTTGCGCAATGGCGATATAGTGCTGGCTGGCCAGCATTTTGGCCGCGTGCGTAATATGAGCAATGAAGTCGGCGAGCTTATTGATGCCGCGGGGCCCTCTACGCCGGTTGAAATTCTCGGCCTCGACGGTACACCAAACGCTGGCGATGAGTTGTTGGCCGTTGGCGATGAGAAGAAAGCGCGCGAGGTGGCAGAGCATCGCAGGCAGAAAGAGCGCGATGCAAAAATGGCCCGATCGCAGCGTGCCAACCTCGACAATATTTTTGAAAGTTTTGGCGAGACTGAAGTCAGGACCTTGAACGTTATTGTTAAAGCAGATGTGCGCGGTTCCACCGAGGCAATTTGCCAGGCCTTGCAGGATATTGGCAACGAAGAAGTGGAAGTGAATGTTGTCTCCAGCGGTGTAGGAGCTATCTCGGATGCCGATATCAACCTGGCGCGTGCAACCAGCGCGGTAGTGTTCGGTTTTAACGTGCGTGCAGGCAATACCGCCAAAGAGATTGCGGAGCGCGAAAATATAGAACTGCGCTACTACAGCGTGATCTACAACCTGCTGGATGATGTGAAAGATGCGTTGTCGGGCATGCTTGCGCCGGAAAAACGCGAAGAAATCCTTGGCACGGCCGAAGTGCGCGAAGTATTCAAGTCGCCGAAGTTTGGCCTGGTTGCGGGTTGCATGGTGGTAGATGGCGTGGTGCTACGCAACAAGCCAATTCGGGTGTTGCGCGAAGAAGTGGTTATTCACGAGGGCGAGCTTGATTCCTTGCGTCGATTTAAAGACGACGTTAGCGAGGTTCGATCGGGTACCGAGTGCGGTATTGGGGTTAAGGATTACACCGATGTGAAAG
The DNA here is from genome assembly GCA_013043705.1 of Pseudomonadales bacterium. Lineage (GTDB taxonomy): Bacteria > Pseudomonadota > Gammaproteobacteria > Pseudomonadales > UBA7434 > UBA7434. The sequence continues at coordinate 16,192 of JABDNS010000041.1, read as the reverse complement.
CCGGCGACAAGATCGAAGTCTTCGACATTCATGAGGTCAAGCGCTCACTGTGATGCCCGGGCGGTAATCATTTGTGTGAGCCTACGATCCCCGACTAGCAGGCGCCATCGATGCCAAGGGAATTCAAGCGCGCCGAGCGCGTTGCCGATTTTGTGCGTAAGGAATTGGCGCAGCTGTTGCAGCGGGAAGTGCGCGACCCGCGCGCCAGCGGCGCGGTTATTAACCAGGTAGTGGTGAGCAGGGATATTTCGCATGCCAAGGTTTACGTAACCTTCCTGGATGCGGAGGGTGCCGATGAGGCGCGCGAATCGCTGGCTGCGCTAAACGGTGCCGCCGGTTTCCTGCGCTCCCAGTTGGCCAAGGTTAGCGAGATGCGTTCGACGCCAAAGCTGCAGTTTTATTACGACCAAAGTGTTCGAGATGGCGAGTACTTGTCCAGATTGATCGATAGTGCGGTTGCCTCCGATGGCGACGCAGAGAAGTAGCGGGTAACAGGATTCGTGGCGAGGCGTAAGCGTCGGGGCAGGCCGATTGACGGAATATTGCTGTTGGACAAACCGCAAGGCGCGGGCTCCAACACCGTTCTGCAGCGAGTTAAACATCTCTATCGTGCCGCCAAGGCCGGCCACACCGGTAGCCTGGATCCACTGGCTACCGGCTTGCTACCCATTTGCTTTGGCGAGGCCACCAAGTTTTCGCGCTATATGCTTGATGCCGATAAGGCCTACGAAACAACCGTGTGTCTTGGCGCAAACAGTGATACCGGCGATCTTGATGGCGAGCTCGTGCAGCAAAGCGACGCAAGTGGGCTGCAAGCCAGTGCGATTGAAGCAACGGTGGCCGCGTTTTTGGGCGAGCAAATGCAAAAGCCGCCTATTTATTCTGCGCTAAAGCACAAGGGCGAACGCTTGTATGACCTGGCTCGCCAAGGTATTGAAGTGGATGTGCCCGAGCGTCCGATTACGGTACACAGTATTGCATTGCGCGCGATTCGGCTCGGTGATGAATGCCAACTGCAAACCGAGCCTTGCTTGCACAGCGCGGAAATCGATATTGAGATGCGCGTGAGCAAGGGTACTTATGTTCGCAGTATTGCCAGGGATATTGGTGAGTCACTCGGGGTTGGTGCGTTTGTGGGTGCGTTGCGCCGAACTGAAGTGGCGCCATTTACATTGCAGCGCTCTGTGCCGCTAGCGCAAATTGAAGATGCCGTGCAGAGCGCGCACTGCGAAGCGCGAGCAGACGAAGAATTGTTTGCCGAGCTCGACGCAAAGTTGGTGCCGATCGACGAGGCTTTGGGCCACTTGCCGCTGGTTACGCTGGATGACGACAGCGGCTTTTACCTTTCCAGGGGCAACCCCGTGCAGGTTAGCGGTGCGCCGCTCAACGGCCAGGTACGTATTGCACTGGGCTCGGGTCGCTTTTTGGGTATCGGTGAAATCGACGACAACGGCTGTGTAGCGCCGCGCCGCCTAGTTGCAGGTTAATGGCAGCTTAGCGGCGGTAGAAAAAATATTTTTATATTGACCTGTCTGTAAATGTGCACGGGCAGGCCAATCGTTTTGATTGCACATTAAGAGGAATGAATCATGGCTTTATCAGCTAGTGAAAAAGCAAGTATCGTTAAAGACTATCAACGTGAAGAAGGCGACACGGGGTCGCCCGAAGTGCAGGTTGCGCTATTAACAGCCAACATCAATAACCTGCAGGGCCATTTTGGCGACCACAAGAAAGATCACCATTCGCGTCGCGGGCTAATCCGCATGGTAAACCAACGACGCAAACTGCTCGATTACCTGAAAAGCAAAGACGGGTCCCGCTATACGGGCCTTATCAAGCGACTTAACTTGCGTCGCTAGACACAGCCTTTGCGCGAGCGTGGCTTAAGTGCTGCGCTAATCCCGGGTTCGGGAGAGCAGAAATTTCAAGGCGGCGGACACCATGGGGTGCGGTCGTTACATTCGCTTACATTGGAGGATTTCGAATGAATCCTGTAACTAAACAATTTAAATTCGGTGATCACAACGTGACGCTGGAAACCGGCCGTATCGCGCGCCAGGCCAGTGGCGCTGTGCTCGTTACGATGGATGAAACCGTGGTGCTTTGTACCGTGGTCGGCGCGAGAAAGGCGCGCGAGGGGCAGGATTTTTTCCCGCTGTCGGTGCACTACATTGAAAAAACCTATGCCGCGGGAAAAATTCCCGGTGGTTTCTTCAAGCGCGAAGCGCGCCCTTCTGAAAAAGAAACGCTTACCTCGCGTTTGATTGATCGGCCCGTGCGACCACTGTTTCCGAATGGTTACAAAAACGAAGTTCAGGTGATGTGCACAGTGATGTCTGCGGAAAACCACATTGACCCGGACATTCCGGCCATGATTGGTACTTCAGCAGCGCTGGCTATTTCCGGTGTGCCGTTTAACGGGCCAATCGGCGGCGCGCGCGTTGGCTACTCCGACGAGCAAGGCTATCTGTTGAACCCAACCTACGAACAGCTTGAAAACTCCAAGCTGAACATGGTTGTGGCAGGCACCAAGGATGCGGTGCTAATGGTTGAATCAGAGGCCGAGCAGCTTACCGAAGACCAGATGCTGGGCGCGGTGCTTTACGCGCACCAGGAAATGCAGGTTGTTATCCACGCCATCGATTCGTTGGTAGCCGATGCCGGCAAGCCGCGCTGGGAATGGGAAGCCGCACCGGTTAACGAATCGCTGCAGTCGAGCATCAAGAGCGAGTTCGGCGCACAGCTGGGCGAAGCCTATACGATTACCGAGAAAGCCCAGCGTTATGAAACCGTAGGTGCATTGCGCGATCGCGCAGTAGACCAGTTTTCCGGTGACGACGTAAGCGCCGATGAGGTTAGCGGTTTATTCAATAAAATCGAAAAACAAATCGTGCGCCAGCGCATTGTTAACAAAGAGCCGCGTATCGATGGACGCGACAACCAGACCGTTCGGCCGTTGTCGATCCAGGTTGGCGTGCTGCCAAAAGCGCATGGTTCCGCACTGTTTACCCGCGGTGAAACGCAGGCATTGGTTGCCGCCACACTTGGGCCGATTCGCGACGCGCAAATTATCGATGCACTGCAAGGCAGCTACCGCGATCACTTCCTTTTCCACTACAACTTCCCCAGCTACTCGGTTGGCGAAGCGGGCCGGGTTGGCCCAATAGGACGTCGCGAAATTGGTCACGGCCGGTTGGCAAGGCGTGGTGTGCAGGCAGCCATGCCCAGCCAGGAAGAATTTCCGTATACGATTCGCGTGGTTTCTGAAATTACTGAATCGAATGGTTCCTCTTCCATGGCTTCCGTGTGTGGCAGCAGCTTGGCGTTGATGGACGCGGGTGTGCCCATTAAAGCCCCGATTGCAGGGATTGCCATGGGGCTGGTGAAAGAAGGTGAGCAGTTTGCTGTGCTCACCGATATCCTGGGTGATGAAGATCACCTCGGCGATATGGACTTTAAAGTGGCCGGTACGCATAACGGCATTACCGCCTTGCAAATGGATATCAAGATTGAAGGTATCACCGAAGAGATTATGGAAATTGCGCTAAACCAGGCACTGGCCGCGCGACTGCATATTCTTGACGAAATGAATAAGGTCATCGACCAGCCTCGTGCCGAGCTTTCCGATAATGCGCCAGCTATGCAGGCCTTCAAAATTCATCCCGACAAGATCCGCGATGTAATTGGCAAAGGCGGCGCCACTATCCGTTCGATCACCGAGGAAACCGGTGCGTCGGTGGATATCGAAGACGATGGCACCGTGCGCATCTATGGTGATTCCAAAGAGTCGCTACAAGCGGCGGTCGATCGCGTTAACGAAATCACTGCTGAGGCAGAGGTGGGTGCAATCTACGAAGGCAAAATTGCGCGAATCGTCGACTTCGGCGCTTTTGTAACTATTCTGCCGGGCAAGGATGGCCTGCTACATATTTCACAAATTGCCAATGAGCGTATCGAGAAGGTAACCGACGTGCTCGAAGAGGGGCAGACCGTAAAAGTAAAAGTGCTTGACGTAGACCCCCGCGGTCGCATCAAGCTGAGTATGAAGGAAATCGCGCGCGAAGCGGTAGGTGAAGAAGCCTAAGCTTTATCGTAGCGAAAGAAAAAACCCGCTTCGGCGGGTTTTTTTGTGCCTGATAGTTGCGTCTGTTAGTTGTGCAGTACTGTCTGACAGATTAACTAAGTCGGGTTTATATTGAATATCTCACAAAATTAGCAGGGCTTGTCGAGGTTGCAAGCACTAGACTAAAGGCAGCGCGTTTACGCGCGGCTGTTGTATACCTATAAACCGGCTTTCGCGCGGGATGAGCGCGCTGTTGTAATGCTGGTGAAACAAAAAATACGCAGGCCCACAGATGAAGCATATAGTAGTGCTCAATCCCAAAGGGGGTTGTGGAAAAACCACAATCGCCACGCACCTTGCGGTTTATGCCTCAACGCTAGGGTTGCGCGTTGCCATTGCCGACCACGACAAGCAAGCCTCTTCGCACGATTGGCTTAAATGCCGCCCGCGGCGCTGTGCCGATATCGGCGTCATCGCAGCCTACGATGGTGAAGCCATCGCCGGCGACTACGACGTTATTGTCCACGATATGCCCGCCAGCTCAATGTCTGAACATATGGGCATCGCATCGGCTTGCAACAAAATCGTTATCCCGATTATGCCTTCGCCCATCGATATCAAGGCAGCGATGCGCCTCTGGGTTAAGCTCAGCAACTCCGGTTGGCTGGACGACCCGAATATTGAGATTGGCATTGTTGCCAACCGCATAAAGGCAAATACGCGCTATGTGAAAACGCTGGAAGCGTTTATTGAAAAGATCGGCCTGCCAATCATCACTACCCTGCGCGATACGCAAAATTATATTCGCTCACTGGATGCCGGGCTTACGCTGTTTGACCTGCCGCCAAATCGCGTGGCGGCAGACCTGGTTCAATGGCAACCGCTTATGGAGTGGACCGGCTTTTTCGACATCGAAGATGACGAGCTGCTGGAATTATTTGGCGAGGCCACAGGCGCCGAGCCCACCGAGCTTGTCTCCTTCGAAGATATGCAAGCCGAACAGCTTGCCGACGAAGCTGCCGCCGCAGATCACTAGCTGCAAGCACCCTTACTAAACGCGCGCTTTTTTCTCGTTACTGAATCGTTCTGCGGTACAATTCTATTCGCCTGCCAGTCTGTTCGATCAATAGCTTAATATGTCTCCCGAGCCCAATTCCCGAACGCTCAAACTGCTGCTTGATAACGCAGGCATGATTCGTTTTGGCCTGTTGGCCGCCTTCTTGTTTACCTCGTTTTTTGTTGTTTACAACGGTTACATTTATGGCAGCGATTTTTTTATCGGGTACCTGGAATTATCTGCCGACCTGGCTTCATGGTTACTAAATTCAGTTTTCCAAATGAACACCGCGGTGGTGGAGATACGGACAGATATCTTTACCAAAATTGTTGCAGAGCCTGGCTCAAAGATTTATGTGGTAGTTGCACGTGGCTGCGATGCCAGCACGGTTTTCGCGGTTTTAATTGCTACTGTTATGGCTTGGCCGGGTCCCTGGCTTAGAAGAGCGGTGGTGTGCGTGTTGGGCCTGCTTTTAATGTATATATTGAACTTGCTGCGTATTGCGGGCATGTTATTGGTAGAGGTGCACGCGCCGCAGCACTTTGACCTGTTTCATGAATGGATACTGCCGAATATTTTAATTGTTGGCGCGTTACTCTATTTTTATGGCTGGGTTGTTTATTCAAACGCGCACCCGGCGGATGCCGACAACGCGCAAAGCCAGGCCTAAGCTTATTTGCTCTCGAGGGCGCTCTACAATAGCGTTGCAAGCCCTACCTAAAGGCGTTTTGACAAAAAAGGTGCGCGCGCTGTTAATCGACAAAGATCGCCAGCCAAAGTGGCAGTTTCCCACTATCGACGCGGTGCCAGGCGATTTTGTCGAGCACTTTTTTGTAGCGCCGTGGCCAGAGAATCCTTTGTCCGACTTATAGCGGTTTTGTAGTGAAATCTAAAACTGGGCTTGCAAGCTAGCTATTCGCGCGCTCTGCAATCAGGTTGTCGACTACCGCGGGGTCGGCCAGCGTGCTGGTGTCACCCAGGTTATCGATTTCGTTGGCCGCAATTTTGCGCAGGATGCGGCGCATAATTTTTCCGGAGCGGGTTTTCGGCAAGCCGGGCGCCCATTGAATGACATCCGGTTTTGCTATTGCGCCAATTTCACTGGCAACCAGTTTTACTAACTCATTGCGCAAGTCTTCGGAAGGCTCGGTACCCACCATTGGCGTTACATAGCAATATATGCCTTGTCCTTTAATATCGTGCGGGTAACCCACCACGGCAGCTTCGGCGATTTTATCGTGTAGCACCAATGCACTTTCAACTTCCGCGGTGCCCATGCGGTGGCCGGATACGTTTAGTACGTCGTCAACACGCCCGGTTATCCAGTAATAACCATCGGCATCACGCCTGGCACCATCGCCGGTAAAGAAGTAACCGGGGTAGGTAGTAAAGTAAGTGTCGATCATGCGTTGGTGATCGCCATAAACGCTGCGAATCTGGCTGGGCCAACTTTGTTTGATCGCCAGGCTGCCGCTGGCTTCGCCTTCCAGCTCTGCGCCCTGCTCATCCAGTATGACCGGTTCCACGCCAAAGAACGGCAGCGTTGCCGAGCCTGGCTTCAGGTCCATGGCGCCGGGTAGCGGAGAAATCATTACGGTGCCGGTTTCGGTTTGCCACCAGGTGTCGACTATCGGGCAGCGCTGTTCGCCAACTACCTTGTAATACCACTCCCAGGCTTCCGGGTTGATCGGTTCGCCGACGGTGCCCAGCAGGCGCAGGCTACTGCGCGAAGTGGACGTCACATATTCGTCACCTTGCGCCATTAGTGCGCGCAGCGCGGTAGGCGCGGTGTAAAAAATATTAACCTTGTGTTTGTCGCATACCTGCCAGCATCGCGATGCATCCGGGTAAGTGGGAATGCCTTCAAACATCAGCGTGGTTGCACCGTTGGCCAGCGGCCCGTACACAATATAAGAGTGGCCGGTAACCCAACCCACATCGGCAGTGCACCAGTAAATGTCGCCATCGTGGTAGTCGAAAACATATTTATGTGAAATTGCCGCGCACAACAGGTAGCCCCCAGTAGTGTGCATAACGCCCTTGGGCTTACCGGTAGAGCCCGAGGTATACAGAATGAATAACGGGTCTTCGGCATCCATAGGCTCGGCCGGGCAATCGGCATCAGCGGCGTCGACCAGCTCGTGGTACCAGGCATCGCGGTCGTGCCAGTCGATATTGCCGCCGGTGCGCTTCACCACCAACACAGTGTGTACGTTGGGGCATTTGGCAACCGCCGCATCGGCATTCGCTTTTAGCGGAATGGTTTTACCCCCGCGCACACCCTCGTCGGCGGTAATCACCAGCTGGCAGTCTGAATCCAGGATGCGATCACGCAGTGCATCGGGCGAAAAGCCGCCGAACACAACCGAGTGAACTGCGCCGATGCGTGCGCAAGCCAGCATGGCGTAGGCCGCTTCAGGAATCATTGGCATGTAAATGCAAACGCGATCGCCCTTTTTCACGCCGCGCGCTTTCAGGCTGTTGGCAAATTTGCAAACCGCCTGGTGCAACTCGCGGTAGCTGATCGACAGGTTGTCGTTCGGGTCATCGCCTTCCCAAATAATGGCTACTTGGTCGCCGCGCTCTTTCAGGTGCCTGTCGATACAGTTGCTGGTAACGTTAAGCTTGCCGCCAGTAAACCAGGCAATCTTTCCCTGCCTGAAATCGTAATCGCGCACGACATCCCACTTTTTGTCCCATTGCAGGAAGTTTGCTGCCTGAACCGACCAGAACATCTCCGGCTGTGTAATCGAGGCGGTGTACATGGCATCGTATTGCTCGCGATTCAGATGCGTGCGTTTGGCAAAATTATTTTTTACCGGGTAGGTTTTAATTTCAGACATAGCTAATACCTGTAATTAATAGTCGTTAAATTGGCGCGGGTTCATCGATTGTTGGCGGAGCTGTCGCCCAGCGCAATAGAAATATTGTCGAGCAAACGGATTTCGCCCATATAGGCGGCGGCGAGTACAACCAGCTTGGCATCGTCGGCGGGCGTGTCTACCACGGCAAGGCTGGATGCATCGCGAACATCAAAGTAGTCGGGCACAAGGCCTGCTGCGCTTATTTCGTTTTTTGCTTCAGCACATAGCGCTTCAAAGTTGCGCTCGCCGGCGAGTATGCGATCTCGAACTGCCTGCAATTCCCGATAGATAACGCCGGCATCGTTGCGCTCGGCCTGGCTGAGGTGGCCGTTGCGCGAACTCATCGCCAGTCCGTTCGCTTCACGCACGGTTGGCAGGCCCACGATATCAACCGGCATACACAGGTCTTCGACCATGCGCCGGACAATGGCGAGTTGCTGGTAGTCTTTTTCGCCAAATACCGAAAGCGATGGTTGCACCAGGTTGAACAACTTGTTCACTACGGTACAAACGCCTTCAAAGTGCCCCTTCCTGCTGGCGCCTTCCAAAAAACCATCGAGTGCATCGACGTTCACTTTGGTATGCAGCTCGGTGCCGTTGGGATAGATTTCGTTGTTGTCTGGAACAAACAAGTAATGCGTATTTTCGGCCTGCAGCTTGGCCCGGTCTTCTTCCATTGTTCGCGGGTAGTTGTCCAGGTCCTTGCTTTCACCAAACTGCATGGGGTTAACAAAAATACTTACCACTACGCAGTCGGCCACTTCGTGTGCGCGGCGTACCAGCTGCATATGGCCTTCATGCAGGTTGCCCATTGTGGGTACCAAAGCCACGCGCTTACCATTTTGCTTTTCGGCGCGAATGGCCGCGCGCAGGTATCTAACTTCGTGCAGTGTTTGCATATTTGGCGGTTGTCCGGCGGTTACTTGTAGCTGTGTTCGGGGGCGGGATAGCTGCCTGTTTTAACGGCGTTGTCGAATGCGGCAAAGGCATCGCGCACCGGGTTTTCCTCGCCAATATTATCAGCGGTAAGAAAGTTCTTCACAAAGCGGGCCGGTGAGTCGCCAAGCCCGAGCAAATCGTGTGCAACCAGAACCTGGGCGTCGGTGTCGCTGCCGGCGCCAATACCAATGGTCGAGATTGAAAGCGCCGCGGTTACTTCACAAGCCAGCGCTGCCGGAATGCACTCAAGCACCAGAAAATCGGCGCCTGCCTCTTGCAGGGCCTTGCCATCGGCGAGCAGGCGCTGTTTGGCCGAATCGCTTTTGCCTTGCACTTTAAAACCGCCAAACTTGTTCACTGATTGGGGCGTAAGGCCAAGGTGCGCACACACGGGCACGCCATTCTGCACCAGTTGCCTCACGCTCTCGTACAACCATTCACCGCCTTCGAGCTTGACCATGTTCGCACCGGCGCGCATTAGCTTGCCGGCGTTGTCCAGCGCAAGCGCGGTACTTTGGTACGACATAAAGGGCATGTCGGCAATCACCAGGGTCGGGCTTGCGCTGGCCTCATTGCCGCGCACAACGGCAGCGGTGTGGTAGGCCATGTGTTCGATGCTCACCGGCACGGTGCTGCGTTTGCCCTGCACCAGCATGCCCAATGAGTCGCCCACCAATATCGCATCAACGCCCGCATCGGCAATCGCTTTGGCGAACGTCGCATCGTAGGCGGCAACAACGCTAAATTTTTCCGACTGCTGCTTGCGCTCGCGCAATTTACTAACCGTTTTTTCGAACATTTTTTACTGCCTTGGGCTGGTTCAGGAAAATATGGTTGGATTGAAATAGTGGCGGCCACCGCGAATATTCAGCATGTAATCTACCAATGCCAGGAAGTCATCGGCATTCGCATTAAAATCGATATCGCTGCAGTTAACAATTAATAGCGGCGCGTCGTCGTAATATAAAAAGAACTCACTGTAGGCCTGGTTGAGTAGCTCAATGTATTCGCTGTCGATATTGCGCTCAATGCCAAGCCCGCGCTCTGCAATGCGCTGCATCAGCACATCAACGGGCGCCTGCAGATATATCACCAGGTCGGGTTTGGGCGCGTCAATGGTGAGCTGCGCATAAACCTGTTCGTATAGCGAGAATTCGTTTTCATCCAGGTTAACTTTGGCAAACAGCCGGTCTTTTTCTATCAGGAAGTCGGCAACGCGCACCGGTGCAAACATGTCTTGCTGGCGCATTTCCTGGATTTGCTGGGCGCGCTGGAATAGAAAAAATAACTGCGTGGCAAGCGCGTTCTGGCGACGGTTTTTGTAGAAGCTGCCAAGAAAAGGATTTTCCTGCGCGCGCTCAAGCAGCACATCGTATTCAAATGCCGAAGCAAGATGCCGTGCCAAGGTGGTTTTGCCAACCCCGATGGGGCCTTCAATGGTAATGAACGAAGGCAAGTCGCGACCTTTCACCAGCGCTTCCAGCCGGTGCCGTTGTACGGCGAGCGATTCGCTAAGCTCGAGGCTCGGTTTGTTCATCGACTGGCATTTTCCTTGGGTTCGCCGCTCGAATGCGAGGCTGTGTTGTTAGCAGGCAGGCTGCCAGTGGCGCGTTGCACGATTATATGCAATTCCCGGCGCGGCTAGCAGTTTGATTGCAACACAATCCTGCTTGACCGGCAGGCCCGCGTGATCGCAAGGCCTGCGCGTGGCGCTTGGTACCTAGCGCTGCCGTCGTCTTGGCCACAGCGGCTGCGGCATCTTTTGCAGGCGCCCGGGTAAGCCTTGCAGCATATTGGTGTCGAGTGCGCGGCCATTGGGCAATGCCAGGCCAGCTGCAATCTCGAGCAGCGGGCCGAGCACAAAATTGCGTTGCATAAGCCCCGCGTGCGGTATGGTTAGCGAGCGGCTTCGGTAGCTTAAATGGCCGTACAGCAAGATATCCAGATCGAGTGGCCTGGCCGACCAGCGCCGCTGGTACACGCGCCCGGCACGGCGCTCAATACGCTTTAGCGCAGCCAGCAGCGCATGCGGTCGCAGCGCGGTACGAATTTCCGCCACCGCGTTCAAGTAGTCTGGCTGTTGGCCCGGCCCCATGGCCTGGCTGCGGTAAACGGATGAGCAGTGCTGCAAGCTGGATTGTGGCAGCGTGTCGAGCGCTTGCACGGCGCGGCGCAACTGCAGTAGCGGCTGGTTTATATTACTGCCCAGCGCAACGAAGCAGCGCGTTCGCTGGCGTCGCAACTGCGCGCGAAAGCGCGGCAGTTGTGCGGGGCTGCGAGTCGCCGGTTGCGGCACGTTGCGGGTTGTACGGTTAACGGTGCCAGGCATTGCTTTGGCCGCGCGCCTTATTGCGCTTCAGGTTTGCGCCTCGCGCCACCGCGCCGGCGCCGCCGGGGACGTGGTGCATCTTTTGTATCGCGGTATTCGGGCACCGGGTGATGTTTTTGTAGTTCAGTCCAGAAGTCACTGCCGCGCTCAATTGTCTCGCCCGCCTGCTCGCGCATCAGCATAAAGTCATAGGCGGCCCGGAAGCGCGGATGACCAAGTAGCGACTCGGCGCGTTTGCCTTTGGCGACCTGCAAATTATGCTGCAGGTTCCATATTTCCCGGGCCGGAATGCTGAAGCGCTTGGGAATAGAAACACTTTGCTGTTGCTGCTCGATGGCAATTTGCCCGGCGCGCTGTCGCGCTTGCCAGGCCGGCAGGCCATCGCGCTCGGCGATGGCTTGCGCCGCAGTATAGGCCGGCCAGATCAGGCTCGCGTACAGGAAAGCCGGCGTCACCGGTTTGTCGTTGGCAATGCGCTGGTCGGTGTTGGCGAGTGCGCATTCGATTAGGCGCTGCCCGCGTTCATCGCCAGCAGCTAACGCACCCGCAGTTGCCGGAAACAGCGGTGCAAACAGCTGGTATTGCTGCAACAGTTCGAATACGCGCGCACCGTGGCCACCCAAAAACAACTTCAGCACTTCGTCGAACAATCGGGCCGGCGCCACCTGGCCCAATTGCTCACTGAGTGCCTGCATCGGCGCCGCGGTTTTGGCTTCAATCGAAAAGTCGAGCTTGGCGGCAAAGCGAATGGCTCGCAGCATGCGCACCGGATCTTCGCGATAACGCTGCTCGGGATCGCCAATGATACGCAGTGTGCGCGCTTGCAGGTCCTGCAGGCCGCCGGTGTAATCCAGCACCCGGAATTCATCAACGGTGTAATAGAGCGCATTCACGGTAAAGTCTCGGCGCAATGCATCTTCGCGCAGGCTGCCGAACACGTTGTCACGCAGCAGCATGCCCTCGTCGGTTTGGCGGCCGTCGCTGCCGGCATCGTCGTGCGAGGCGCGAAAGGTCGTGACCTCAATGATTTCCCGGCCGAAGCGCACGTGCACAATGCGGAAACGCCGCCCCACAATTCGCGCCCGGCGAAATAGCGCCAGTACTTGCTCGGGCGTTGCATCGGTGGCAACGTCAAAATCCTTGGGATGGCCGCCGAGTAGCAGGTCGCGGATGCAGCCGCCAACCAGGTAGGCTTCGTGGCCGGCTTTGTTCAAGTCATAAAGAATGGTTAGCGCGTGCTTGCTGATCTGCCGGCGCGAGATGCTGTGCTCGTCGCGGCTCAGGATCAGCGGCTCGGGCAGCGCTTCTTCGCCGCTGGCGGGCAGCATGGCGCGTACAGCGCGCTGGATCTTTTTCAGCATGAGAGTACCTGTGCCGCGAGCGGCGAGCGAGGCGATACCAGCGGGTGAGCCAAGAGCGGATACAAAGTCAGTTAGAGGCAGGAAATTATTGGCCAGAAGTATATCACGGCACAGGATTGGCCTGTTCTTGCGAACGTTTGACGCGAACGCCAGAAATGGCGATGGGGAGCAAGCTCCCCATCCAGGTCTTCATCTCTTGTTATTTGTTTTATTACCACCCGCATTATTGTTGTTGTTGCCGGGCTTCGCTTTTTATTGTTATTAGCGTTAAGTTATTAGCACGCAGCGTGCCACAATTAGCATATCTTTACATATCAATGGTTTGGCCAGTTGTTGATCTGGAGGAGCCGATTTTACGTTTCTGCAGGTTACACTGTGGGCGGTCAAAGTGTTACCGCAGTGCAATGTATTGATTAATGAGTAACATAATTGTACAGCGGTCGACCGGAAGTGCTCAAGTTTCACCGCGGCCGCTGGCACTTTTTGCCTTTGCCGGGCTTTTACGTCGCGGCATCTCGAAGCGCTGCCGCCGCTCCCAAAGGCATTTGCGGCTAATACCCAGCTTTTTGGCCAGTTCGGTCTCGTTCATTTGCTCTTCGTTCTCGAGCACAAAGCGCTGGAAATATTCTTCCAGCGTCAGGTCTTCCCTGGGATCCTCGTGCGCCGGATTGGCGCCCAGGTAATTTGCCGGCGGGGTAGCCAGCGGCGTGAGGGTTTCGGCGTGGATCCGGTTCACATCCACCAAATCCATGTCGATTTCCAGCAGGTGGCGGTCTATTGCCCGACCATCGGCCATTATCGCTGCACGTTCGACGACGTTTTCGAGTTCGCGGATATTCCCCGGCCAGTCGTAGCTGGTCATGGCCTGGGTGGCATCGGGCAGGAAGAACAAGCCCTGTTTGTCATATTTGGCAGCGGTGCGATCGAGCAGGAATTCAGCCAGGTCGAGCAGGTCTCCACCGCGTTGTCGCAGCGGCGGTAGGAAGATACGGAAGACATTGATTCGGTAGTAGAGGTCGGGGCGAAACTCGCCGCTCTTCGACATCTCTTGCAGGTCGCGGTGCGTGGCGATAACCAGCCGCACATCGACCCGTCGCGACTCGTTGGAGCCGACGCGGCGGATCTCGCTTTCCTGGATAAACCGCAGCAGCCTGGCCTGCGCTTCGGCGGGCAATTCGCCAATTTCGTCGAGGAACAGCGTGCCACCCTCGGCCGCTTCAATCAGCCCGGCGCGCTTGCCCGAGGCGCCGGTGAACGCGCCTTTCTCGTGGCCAAACAGTTCAGACTCGATTAGCGTTTCAGGAATGGCAGCGCAATTTACCGCGATAAAGGGCTTCTTGCGACGCGGGCTGGCATTGTGGATAGCCTGGGCCACCAACTCCTTACCAGTGCCAGTTTCGCCCCTGATCAATACCGTGGAGCGCGTAGGCGCCGATTTGGCGATGCGTCGGTAGACCTCCAGCATCGGGCTGCTGTGGCCAATCATGCCCACAGGCGGATCGACCTCCTCGGCGCGATGCTGCTCACTGGTGGTGCGTGCCGGCGCCGTGAAAATGCGTTCCAGCGCCGCGTGCAGTTCTTCGTTGGCGATGGGTTTGGTAATGTAGTCAACCGCGCCCTTGCGCATCGAATCGACCGCGGTTTGCAGGCTGGTAAAGCTGGTCATGATCAGCACCGGGCAATTGCCTGCCAGGCGGATCAGTTCGGTGCCGGGGCCATCGTCCAGCTCCAGCTCGCTGAGAATGAGGTCATACTGGGTCTGCTGGGCTTCACGGCGCGCATCAGCCAGGTTGCACACGTGCTCAGCCGCAATATCCATACGCTCCAGCAGGCGAAAGATCTGCGTGGTTATGTTGCGGTCGTCTTCTACGATTAGAATTTTCTTCAAAAAGCTACCCTTTGAATAGGCATCGGCACACTGCGAATTCTGGCACGCAATGTTACCTGTTGCGCGTTCACAGCGATAATGTAACCCGTTGTAACGAGAATAGCCAATCGAGCGCGCGGCTGCCATGGCGGCGGTTTTTGACTTGCCCAACCACGTTAAAAACTGCAGGCACACACCCAAAAAAGTGCTAGATAACAGAGGATTAGCTGCTAATTGCAGTTGCCGTCAGTGAGCGCTAGTGGGCGTTTTGTGGGTGTTCGTTGCTGTTAATGGGCTGCCGGGGGATTTTGCTGCAATCCCAATGTTGCGTAGCGAAGGCCAGTATTTGCGCCGGTGCCGGTAATCCGCCTTGCTTCACCGCTGGGCCGTTACCCGGCGGTAACACCTGCCCCAGCTGCGCCAGTGCGCGCAGCAGGTTGGCCGAGGCCTGCTGGTCGTGCAGCGTTGTGGCACCGGTTTGCTTGCTCAATTTGGCGCCGTCTTTGGCGTGTACCAGCAACGGTAGGTGCGCATAGCGCGGTGTTGAATAACCCAGTACCCGCTGCAGCACAATTTGCCAGGGCGTTGACTCGAGCAGGTCGGCGCCGCGCACGATGTCGGTAATACCTTGCTCAGCGTCGTCAACCACTACCGCCAATTGATAGGCAAACAGCGAGTCCCTGCGCCGCACAATAAAGTCGCCCAGGGCTTGCAGGTCGAGCTGTTGCTGGCCAAGAATTCTGTCGTGGAATACCGGCGAGGCTAGGCCCGAGGTATCAAACCTGATCGCGTGGCTGGCGGGGGCGTCCGGCGTTGCGGGCTGGTAGTTACAGCGCCTCCGCGAGCGGCAGTGGCCGGCATAGGGGCCTGCTTCAGCGCGAAGTTTTTTACGCGTGCAGTTGCAGTAAAAAATTCTGTCTGCCTCAGCAAGTTTTTGCAGGGCGGCCTCGTAACGCGCATCGCGATCGGTTTGCGCCACGATCTCGCCATCCCAAAACAGGCCGTGTGCCTCTAGCGAGCGGCATATAGCCTCGGTGGCGCCGCGTACGGTGCGGTGTCGATCGACGTCTTCAATGCGCAGCAACCATTGGCCGTTTACGGCTTTTGCGTCCAGGTAGCTGGCCACCGCGGCCAGCATCGAGCCCGCGTGCAGCGCACCGGTGGGTGAAGGCGCGAAGCGCCCAATGTAAGGCGCGCCGGAAGTAGTTGAAGCGTGAGAGGAGGGTGGCAAAGCGTGGGCCGGGGAGGTAACGGTTTGGGCTAACGGCGCAAACCGTTGGCGCCCGCCGGCTCAGCCCATTTGTAGTTTTTCTTTGATTTCGTCAAGGGTTTTGCAGTCTATGCAGAGCGCTGCAGTTGGCCTGGCTTCGAGCCGCTTGATGCCAATTTCCACACCGCAGGCCCGGCAAAAACCGTAGTCGTCAGCATCGATGCTATCGATAGTGTTATCGATCTTGCGGATGAGTTTGCGTTCGCGGTCGCGCGCGCGCAGCTCAAGGCTGAATTCCTCTTCCTGGGTTGCCCGGTCGGCGGGGTCGGGGAAGTTGGCCGCTTCGTCCTTCATGTGGCTAACGGTGCGGTCGACTTCTTCCATCAACTGGCTTTTCCAGTTGAGCAGAATATCTTTAAAGTGCTCTCGCTGCTTCTCATTCATGTACGCTTCGCCGCGTTTCGGCTTGTATGGCGTAAAGTTTTGGAAGCTCTCAGCGAGT
>JABDNS010000040.1 GCA_013043705.1 Pseudomonadales bacterium | reverse complement strand
GTCCTACATTGATCGTTGACAAAAACGAAGCCGCGCTCGTCGAGGTTAACGCCACAATCAGGCGCCAGCAGGTGCTCACTTAGCGGCCTGCGACCAACGCAAACAATCAGCTTGTCGAACTCTTCGGTTTTATTACCCTCGCTATCCGTGTACTCCACAGTAACCGTGCGACTCTTGCCGCGCCCCTTCACCGAGGTGCCAGTTACTCGTGTGCCCAACCTTATATCGAGGCCCTGCTTTTGCAATACCTTTTTGGTTTCTTTGGCTATCTGCTCATCAGCGGCGGGCAGAAAAGTATCCAGCGCTTCAAGCACGGTTACTTCCGCACCCAGGCGCGCCCAGACGCTGCCAAGCTCCAATCCGATTACGCCCGCACCAATAACTCCCAGCCGTTTCGGCACTTCGGTAAATTCCAGCGCCCCTGTTGAATCAACAACAACGTCATCCACCAGCGGTGCCGGCGGAATATCGATGGGCACTGAACCCGCTGCAATAATAATTTTTTCGGCCGCATAGGTTTCCTGCTTACCATCGGCACCGGTAACTTCTACATGCTTGTTGGCTAACACGCGCCCGGTGCCGACAATTGAAGTTACGCCATTGGCCTTAAACAAACCGGCAATACCGCCGGTAAGCTGCGTTACGATATTGTTTTTGCGCGCTAACATTTTTGCCACATCCATCTTTACGCCACTGGTAGAGATGCCGTGCACATCGAGGTCGTCTTTCGCTTCATGATACTTATAGCTGGAGTCGAGCAGCGCCTTGGAAGGAATGCAGCCCACATTCAGGCAAGTACCGCCGAGTTTTACTTTACTTTTTTCATCGACCCATTTTTCAACGCAGGCGGTTTTCATGCCTAGCTGCGCACAGCGAATCGCCGCAACATAGCCAGCGGGCCCTGAGCCAATAACGATTACTTCATAGGAATTTGTATCTGACATAGCATTTTTCCAGTGATTCTTTTTTGGTCATATTATTTGGCAATTAGATTTCCAGCAGCACCCTGGCCGGGTCTTCGATCATATTTTTGATTGCCACCAAAAACTGTACCGCTTCTTTACCATCGATTAAGCGATGGTCATAGCTGAGTGCCAGGTACATCATTGGCAATACTTTTATCTCGCCGTTAACCACCATTGGCCGCTCGTTAATAGCGTGCATGCCGAGTATGCCGGCCTGCGGCGGATTCAAAATCGGCGTAGACATCATCGAACCGAACACACCGCCATTGGAAATAGTGAAGGTGCCCCCAGTCATCTCGTCGATGCTGAGCTTGCCAGTTTGTGCCTTGCCACCGTACTCCTTAATTTTTGATTCGATGCTGGCCATGCTCATACGGTCGGCGTCGCGCAACACCGGCACGACCAGGCCCCGGTCACTACTCACCGCAACGCCAATGTCGTAAAAACCGTGGTAGACAATATCCTGGCCATCGATGGATGCGTTTACCGCGGGGAAGCGCCGCAGCGCCTCAATAGCCGCTTTAACGAAAAATGCCATAAAGCCCAGCTTGGTGCCGTTGTGGGATTTTTCGAACTGCTCTTTGTACTTTTTGCGCAGCTCCATCACCGGCGCCATATTCACCTCATTAAAGGTGGTTAGCATGGCAGTGGATTGCGTGGCCGCCAATAGCCGCTCGGCAACCCGTGCACGCAAGCGCGTCATTGGCACGCGCTTTTCGCTGCGCTCGCCATTCAGTTTCGCCGCACCGTTACCACCGCTATTTGTGGCGGGCGCGGCGGCAGGCGCCGCTTCAGCCTGTACACCTTTGCTCTCGATAGCGCGCAGCACATCTTCCTTGGTAATACGACCATCTTTACCCGAACCGTCTACATCTGCCGCATCCAGCTTACTCTCTGCCAGCAATTTTTTGGCCGCCGGGCTCACGATCAGCTCGGCCGTGGCCTTGGCGTCTGTCGCCTCATTTGCAGCATCGTTATCGGCGGCTTGCTGGTCGCCTGCCGGCGCGGCGGGCTTGGCCTGCGCAGCATCGCCGGCTTCAAAGCGCGCAATGAGCTCATTACTCAACACCACGTCGCCTTCCTGCTTGACGATTTCCATCAGCGTGCCCGCGCTGGGTGCGTTAACTTCAATAACGACTTTATCGGTTTCGATATCAGCAATTAATTCATCGCGGGCACAACTTTCGCCGGGCTGCTTGTGCCAGGTTGCAACCGTGCCATCGGCCACTGATTCAGGGAAGGAAGGCGCTTTAATTTCGATACTCATTTTGATCGGCTCTTTGAGATTAAGGCTTGCTATGTGCAATGCTTTACATTGCGATGAATTTGTTTTTTACAACGAACGCGAAGCTAGCGTGATGCGTGCTCGACACCCAATGCTTGCACCAGTAACTCGTGTTGCTCTTTTAAGTGCAGCGCCATGTAACCGGCGGCGGGTGATGCCGACGCTCTGCGGCCGACGAAATCCAGCGGCAGGTTTTCATCCAGCAAATCAATAACGCGACGCAAACGATGCTGGCTCAGGTACCAGGCGCCCTGGTTGCGCGGCTCTTCCTGGCACCAGACTACGCTTTCGAGCGCGCTGAAATTCTGTATTGCTTTGAACATCTCGGCATCGGGGAACGGGTAGAGTTGTTCAATGCGTACAATCGCGACATTTTTTAACTCGTGTTCGGCGCGCATTTCGTTGAGTTCGTAGTAAACCTTGCCACTACACAGCACCAACCGATTCACGCCGGCTGGATCCAGGTCTTCAATTTCGCTAATCACATTCTGGAAATGCCCGTCTGCAAAGTCTTCCAGCTGCGAAGCGGCACGCTTATGGCGCAACAAACTCTTTGGCGACATGACCACCAGCGGGCGGCGCAGCGGACGAATGGCCTGGCGACGCAGCAAATGAAATATCTGCGCGGCCGTTGTAGGTACACAGAGCTGGATATTTTGCTCGGCAGATAATTGCAGAAAGCGCTCCAGCCTTGCGGAGGAATGCTCCGGACCCTGGCCTTCGTAGCCATGCGGCAACAACATGGTTAAGCCACACAGTCGGCCCCACTTGTGTTCACCACTGGTAATAAACTGGTCGATAACGATTTGCGCACCGTTGGCGAAATCGCCGAACTGCGCTTCCCAGATCACCAATCCCTTCGGACTAGTGGTTGCGTAGCCGTACTCGAAGCCCAGTACCGCAAGCTCCGACAAAAATGAATCATGAATAACAAAATCGGCCTTGCGCTCTTCCAGGTTTGCCAGCGGCGTATAGGTCTCGGCCGTGTTCTGGTCGTGCAGCACCGCATGGCGATGCGAAAAAGTGCCGCGACCAACATCCTGGCCGGTAATGCGCACCGGGTAGCCCTGCTCGAGCAAGGTTGCATAGGCTAGCATTTCGCCAAAACCCCAGTTGCCGGACATCGCGCCGGCCGCCATTTTGTTGCGATCCTCTGTGATTTTTGCGACCTGTCGTTGCAGCGAAAAGCCGGCCGGCACTTCGTTGCAGGCATGCGCCAGAGTTTGTAGCTTGTCGATCGGATAGCTGGTGTCGCTGCGCACTTGCCAATCGTGCGCAAGATACGGCGTCCAGTCGACAAACAATTCTTCGTTGGGCTTCCTGACCAGGCTTTTCACCACATGCTCGCCATGCTCCAAAGCTTCGCGGTAGTTGTCTTCCAATGCCTGCGCTTGCTCGGCGCTGAGAATATTTTCTTCAACCAGTTTTTTGGCGTAAATTTCGCGGGTGCTCGGATGCTTCTTGATCTCGGCGTACATTAACGGCTGAGTACCCGAAGGCTCATCCGCTTCGTTGTGCCCGCGGCGGCGATAGCAAACCAGGTCGATAACCACATCGCGCTTGAATTCCTGGCGATAATCAAACGCCAGCTGCGTCACGAACAGGACCGCTTCCGGGTCGTCGCCATTAACGTGGAAAATCGGCGCCTGCACCATCTTCGCTACGTCAGTGCAATACTCTGTGGAACGCAAATCTTCAGGCTTGGAAGTTGTAAATCCAACCTGGTTGTTAATAACAATGTGCACCGAGCCGCCGGTGGTGTACGCGCGTGTTTGCGACATTTGCAGCGTTTCCATTACCACGCCCTGGCCGGCAAACGCCGCGTCGCCATGCATAACAATGGGAATAACTTTGTCGCGCTCGTGGTTATTGCGTCGATCTTGCCTGGCGCGCACCGAACCTTCTACAACCGGCGATACGATTTCAAGGTGCGATGGATTAAACGACATCGCCAAATGAATTTCCCCACCCGCTGTCATTACATTCGATGAAAAACCCTGGTGGTATTTCACGTCGCCCGAGGTGTTGTAAATCGCCTTGCCTTCGAATTCATCAAACAAATCGGCCGGCTGCTTGCCTAAGGTGTTCACCAGCACATTAAGGCGCCCGCGGTGCGCCATACCAATGACCACCTCTTTAGCGTTGGATGAACCGGCACGCTGGATAATTTCATCCACCATGGGTATCAGGCTTTCACCACCTTCAAGGCCAAAGCGCTTGGTGCCCGGATAGCGCGAGCCCAGGTATTTTTCCAGGCCTTCTGCAGCGCTAAGCCTTTCCAGCAAATGCTTTTTGGTTTCTGCACTAAATTCAGGTGCAGAGCGCACGCTGTCCATGCGCTGCTGGATCCAGACGCGCTGTTCAGTATCAGTAATGTGCATGAACTCCGCACCTACCGAGCCGCAATAGGTGCGATCGAGTGCCTCGACGATCTCACCCAACGTGGCCTGCTCCTTGCCCATGTAAAACACGCCGGTCTGGAACAATGTGTCGTAATCGGCTGCGCTGAGCTGGTGGTAGGCCGGGTCCAGGTCGGGCACCGGCTCGCGCTTCATCAAACCCAGCGGATCGATATCGGCCTTTTGGTGACCGCGCTGCCGATAGGCACTAATCAATTGCACCACGCGTATTTGTTTGCGCTCGTGCTCGGTCGCCAGGCTATCGGCCACGGTCTCGGGCGATGCGCCACGCTGTTGCCTGGCCAGCTCCAGGAAGTGCGCGCGCACCGTGGCGTGCGGTACATCCGGCTGGATATTGCCCTCCACCCTTGGCAGGCGATCGAAGAAGTCGCGCCACTCGGCGGGTACGTCATTGGGAGCAACCAGGTACTCTTCGTAGAGCGCCTCGACGTAATCTGCGTTACCGCCGGCGATATGCGAGGAACGCAGCCAGTCTTCCATGGGCAGCAGCGAACTGAGCTCGGGTGAAGCTGGCTGGTTCATTGGATTTCCAATTGCAAAAAAAGGATGCAGGGAGCGGCGGCTAGCTGCCGTTCGCTATTCGGCTTTTACGGGCTCAAGTTTAGCGGCTAGCGACAGGCCGACAAGCGCAAAGGCTTGGCATTTCGCTAACGCTGGCACCAATTTACCGGTCTATATCAATATTTATTGATATAGATTATTGAATGCGACCGAGTGGTGCATAGGTGTTGGAAAATTAAGCGCAGGCAGCGCGGCGGCGGGACGCCGAACTCGTCCAGCCCTTAGCTACGCAGCAGCATGCCGCGGATATGCCCAATCGCCTTGGTTGGGTTGAGGCCTTTAGGACAAACCGCCACACAATTCTGGATACCCTGGCAGCGAAATACGCTGTAGGGATCACCCAGCTCGGCAAGCCGCTCGGCGCGCGCCGTGTCGCGACTATCAGCCAGGAAGCGATAGCCCTGCAGCAATCCCGCGGGACCAATAAATTTATCCGGGTTCCACCAGAACGATGGGCAGCTGGTCGAGCAGCAAGCGCAAAGGATGCACTCGTACAAACCATCGAGCTTTTCACGATCTTGCTTGCTTTGCAGCCGCTCTATACCGGTATCGGGTACGTCCGCCTGCAGGTAGGGCTTAACCTTTTCGTACTGCGCATAAAACTGCGACATATCGATAACCAGGTCGCGAATAACTGGCAAGCCCGGCAGTGGCCGCAGCACCAGCTTGTTGCGTTTCACAACTTCCGACAGCGGCTTGATACAGGCGAGGCCATTTTTGCCGTTCATGTTCATACCATCAGAGCCGCAAACCCCTTCGCGACAGGAGCGCCGATAGGCCAGCGTGGGATCTTCCGCCTTCAATAATTCCAGCACATCGAGCACCATCAGGTCCTTGCCAGCGGTGTCGAGCTGGTAGTCCTGCATGTAGGGTGCGCTGTCTTTATCGGGGTCGTATCGATAGACGCTGACTTGTAGCATGGAGTTTGCTCCGTTATCTGTTGTTGGCTGCTGGCTGCGCTTGGCTTGAATGTATTGCGAGGCAGCTAGTAAACCCGCGTTTTCGGTTCGAAGGTATCTACCGTTAATGGGCTAAAGTTTACGCCGCGCTTGCCAACGCGTTTGTCGCGCGGAAAGTAAATAGAATGGCAAAGCCAGTTTTCGTCGTCGCGATCCTGGAAATCATCGCGCGCATGCGCACCACGGCTCTCGTTGCGCACGTTGGCCGAGATCGCAGTTGCCTCGGCCACTTCGAACAGGTTATGCAGCTCCAGTGCCTCAATGCGCGCCGTGTTAAACGCCGCGCTTTTATCTTCCAGTGAGGCGTTAGCGATACGCTCGCGCAGATCTGCCAATTGGCGCACGCCCTGTTCCATTTTTTCGCCAGTGCGAAACACGCCAAAGTATAGCTGCATGATGTTTTGCAGCTCTTTACGCAGTGCAGCGACTTTCTCGCCGTTGCCAGCGCCCTGGTTCATTTTTGCAACGCGGCCGAGCGCCTGCTCAACGTCACTGTCGCTGGCATCGCGATGCGAGATGCCCTGCCCCAGCGCATCTTCAATGTGCAATCCGGATGCGCGGCCAAATACCACCAGGTCGAGCAGCGAGTTGCCGCCCAGGCGATTCGCGCCGTGCACCGACACGCAGGCGATCTCACCGCAAGCGTATAAGCCTGGCACCACTTGCTCGCTGCCATCCGCGGTAATAGTTAAAGCCTGGCCGTGCACGTTAGTGGGAATGCCACCCATCATGTAGTGGCAGGTGGGAACAACCGGAATTGGCTCATATACCGGGTCCACATGGGCAAATGTTTCCGACAGTTCACAAATGCCAGGCAGGCGGCTGTGCAATACGTCCTGGCCGAGGTGATCGAGTTTAAGCATGACGTGGTCACCATCGGGGCCACAACCACGACCCTCGAGAATCTCAAGCACCATGGAACGCGCCACCACATCGCGACCCGCCAAATCCTTCGCATTCGGCGCGTAGCGCTCCATAAAACGCTCACCATCCTTGTTGATCAGGTAGCCGCCTTCGCCGCGACAACCTTCTGTGACCAGTGTGCCGGCGCCATAAATACCGGTAGGATGAAACTGCCACATTTCCATATCTTGCACTGGCAAGTCGGCGCGCAATGCCATGCCGATACCGTCGCCGGTGTTGATATGCGCGTTGGTGGTGGATGCGTAGATGCGCCCGGCGCCGCCGGTGGCGAACACCGTGGCGCGGGATTTCACATAAACCGATTCGCCGGTTTCAATACAAATGGCGATAACGCCAACCACCGCGCCGTCCTGGTTTTTCACCAGGTCAGTCGCGTACCACTCGTTCAGGAAAACGGCATTGTTCTTCAGGTTTGCCTGGTACAGCGTGTGCAACAGCGCGTGCCCGGTGCGATCCGCCGCCGCGCAGGTTCGCGCAGCCTGGCCGCCAGTGCCAAACTCCTTGGATTGCCCACCGAAGGGGCGCTGGTAGATGCGGCCATTATCGGTTCGGCTAAAAGGCAGCCCCATATGCTCCAGCTCAAAGATCGCCTCGGGGCCCACGCTGCACATATATTCGATAGCATCCTGGTCGCCAATGTAATCCGACCCCTTGACCGTGTCGTACATGTGCCAACGCCAGTCATCGTTGGGGTCCGAACTGGCAATCGAACAGGTAATGCCGCCCTGCGCCGATACCGTGTGCGAACGCGTAGGGAAGACTTTGGAGATAACCGCCGTTTTATAGCCGGACTGGGCCAATTGCAGCGCGGCACGCATGCCGGCTCCACCGCCGCCGACAATGACACCGTCGTACTCAATTGTTCGAATATTCGCCATTTAACTGGATTCTCCGGTAGCGGTAGTAAGAGGCTGGGGCTAGCGCTTGCAAAGGCCAGGTAGGCAAGCAACAGAATCGTAACCGCGCGAACCTGCCTTTGCGAAAGGGAAAAGCGCGCGGATTATAGGCCAGCGCAGCCAAGTGCATCAAACGCCAGCGCATTATAAGTTGATTATATTGCGTGACGAAGTGCCGCAACCCCTGCCAGCGGGCGTCGCGCGTCGCAACCCAAAGCCTGATACGCTATTTGACATGCTTGCAGATCACTTGGCATTTGACCGACAGCAACGCCTTCTACGGCGCGACAGCATTGACAAAAAAACGCGCGGCTCTATAGTTGGCGCTGGTATGTGCTGAAGTTACGCAGATAGTCAATATCCGCGAGCGCCAGCCTGCCATTGTCGGCACCGCCGACAATGCGGTTCTCGCGCGTTTACATCAACACGCGCCCGCTCAGGTTGCACTTCGCTCAGCGCAAACCATCGCGAGCCCCATGCTTCACAGCCACAGCAACCACCCTGGCAATCGTTTAAACCCGTTATTAGTTGAAAAAGGATCCAAGGCATGCCCCTTAAGCCCAGCAAAAAAGCCGTGCTGTCAATTGAAGATGGCCCGACCGTTGATTTGCCGATTTACTCGGGCACGCTTGGCCAGGATGTTATCGACGTCAGCCCGCTGGCAAAAAATAATCACTTTACCTTCGACCCCGGCTTTGTGGCCACCGCTGCCTGTGAATCAGCGATTACCTTTATCGATGGTGGCAAGGGCGTTTTATTGCATCGCGGCTACCCAATCGAGCAGCTGGCCGAACACTCGTCATACCTGGAAACCTGCTTCCTGCTGCTAAATGGTGAGCTGCCCAACAAGGCGCAAAAACAAACCTTCGAAGCAACGGTGCACCGCCACACGATGGTGCATGAGCAGCTACGTACTTTCTTTACAGGGTTCAGGCGCGACGCCCACCCGATGGCGATTTTGTGTGGCGTTGTCGGTGCGCTATCGGCCTTCTATCACGACTCACTTGAAGTGAGTGACGAAGAACATCGCGAGATTGCCGCGTTCAGGCTGATCGCAAAAATGCCCACGCTCGCCGCAATGAGCTACAAATACAGCATCGGCCAGCCATTCATGTACCCGCGCAACGATTTGAACTACGCGGAAAACTTTCTTTACATGATGTTTGGTAACCCTTGCGAAGAGTTCAAGGTGAGCAAAGTATTGTCTACCGCAATGGACAAAATATTCCTGCTGCACGCCGATCATGAACAGAACGCTTCAACTTCGGCGGTGCGGCTAACCGGCTCATCCGGCGCCAACCCGTTTGCCTGTATTGCCGCGGGTATTGCGGCGCTGTGGGGGCCATCGCATGGTGGTGCCAACGAAGCGGTACTAAAAATGCTTGAAGAGATTGGCGACGAGTCACGCATCGATGAGTTTGTCGATCGCGCCAAAGACAAAAACGATCCGTTCCGCCTGATGGGCTTTGGCCATCGCGTTTACAAGAACTTCGACCCGCGCGCCAAGGTCATGAAAGAGACGGCCGACGAAGTGCTGAAAGAACTGGGTATCAGCAACGATCCGCTATTAAAGATTGCCAAGCGACTGGAAACGATT
Organism: Pseudomonadales bacterium; assembly: GCA_013043705.1. Lineage (GTDB taxonomy): Bacteria > Pseudomonadota > Gammaproteobacteria > Pseudomonadales > UBA7434 > UBA7434. Next base: position 579 of record JABDNS010000040.1, on the reverse strand, counting down.
GCACTTGAAGACGCCTATTTTGTCGAGAAAAAACTCTACCCCAATGTAGATTTTTACTCTGGCATCATTTTAAAAGCCATGGGCATCCCAACCAGCATGTTCACCGTAATATTTGCTGTAGGGCGAACCGTTGGCTGGATTGCCCACTGGAACGAGATGCACTCCGCGCCGTTCAAAATTGGCCGACCGCGACAACTCTACACCGGCCACACCGCCCGCGATTATCCGCACTAAATGTTTGCCTGCTCGAACTATTCACGCGAAAGCATAATGGAAGCAAACCATGCCAAGTAATGATTCACGGCCAGTCAATCTCGACCTTACCAAGTTCAGCTTTCCGGTCCCGGCCATTGCCTCTATAAGCCACAGGATTGGCGCAGTGGTATCCTGGGTGGGCATGGGTTTTGTTATTTTTGTGTTGAATCGCACGCATGGCTCGCGTGAAGGGCAATTGTGGTTTGAACAGCTAATGGCAAACAACTTCCTCGCGCAGTTTGTTGCCTGGGGCCTGCTCTCCTGGTTTGGCTACTACTGCCTGGCAACCTTGAAACACATTGTGCAGGATTTGGGATACTTCGA
>JABDNS010000039.1 GCA_013043705.1 Pseudomonadales bacterium | reverse complement strand
CGGATCATATCGAGCGCGTCGAAGACATTCTTTTTCGTTTGGATAATGCAACGAAGTCTTCAGATATGGACTTACCTGGGTGGAGGCTCCATAAGTTAAGCGGCAATCTCAAAGGCTTTTCAGCGGTTTGGGTGTCAGGTAATTTCCGCATCTGGTTCCGGATGGAAGATGGCGATGTTTTCGATGTAGGTTATGGTGATTACCATTGAAGAATGATGACAGGGGTTAATGATATGGCTATGAAAAAACCTCCCCATCCTGGGCGTCAGGTTAAGACGGCGTTACAGGCGGTTGAGATGAATGTTACCGAGGGTGCCGCCCATCTGGGTGTAAGCCGTAATACACTATCGCGTGTAATTAATGGTTTGGCAGGAATTTCTCCCGATATGGCAATACGATTGGCCAAGGCCTTCGGTGGCAATGCGGATATTTGGGTACGTATGCAGGCCAGTTACGACTTGGCACAAGCCATGGAGCACGAACACGAAATCGAGGTCAGTCGATTGAAGTACGCACAAGGTTAGGCGAGTCGCTAGTAAGCCAGTAACCGTTTATGTTTAGGCCAACCGCCACCCCGTTCCAATGTTATTGCTCCACCATTGCTCGCGTAGCGACAATACTAAATTGCGTGTCGACAAGGGTAGCGCCCAAAGTTGCGTCCGACTGCAATATGCCAAGCTACCGTCATAGATGGTGTATTGGTGTTCAAAATGTTGAGAAAGAGCGCTCAATTTCCCTGTAGATTTCCCGTTTTCAGGGAAATATGATGCGAGCTGGTGTTGGAGAAGACGGCGTACACCGCCATAAAATAGAAAAGCCCGGCCTTGCGCCGTTTTTTTATTTATCACGAGAGTAAGGTGTGTTGTTCTAGCTCGGGTTCATCAATTGCACACGTTTTGTCTCTCGATACGGCTTGGTTAGACATCCCCGGTTCATGCTCGAATTCGGCAATGCCACGAAGCAACTCAATATGAAATCGTTAAAAGCCTGATATCATGTTTTTATCGCTTTGCGGGTGGTTACCCTGCGGGGGAAGGTAAGTCCGCCTGAGCTATTAAAACTTGTAGGAGATAGTATGTATTCGAACCGCGAATTTAATCGCTGGCGACGTCACCCCTGGCACGGCCTCAAGGCTATTCCCGACCCTGAGCGTCCGGATGTGGTGCGCGCTTATATAGAGATTACCCCCAGCGACACGGTCAAATATGAGCTGGACAAGGAGACAGGCTTCCTGATGGTAGACAGGCCGCAGCGAACCACTTCCACGCCTCCGGCGCTGTACGGGCTGATCCCACGTACCTACTGTGGCGAGCGCGTGGCGGCCAGGTGTCCCCAGGCAGATGTGGCGGATGGCGATCCGCTGGATATCTGCGTTTTCTCAGAGCGCCTTATCGATAAGTCTGACATCTTGTTACCAGCCAGGGTTGTAGGTGGTATCCAGATGATCGATGACGGTGAGGCGGACGACAAAATTGTCGCCATGCTTAAGGGCGACAATGTCTGGGGTGATGTGCAGGATATTTTTGATTTACCGCCCATCAAGATCGAGCGTCTCCAGCATTATTTCTCTACCTATAAGATGCAGCGCGGCAGGGAAATTCAAGTCAAGGTCGACCATGTGTATGGCCGGGAAGAAGCATTACGCGTTATCGATGCCGCGATCGCGGACTACGAAGCGGAATTCGGACATTTGCACGGAGCCAGCGAGGAGTCGTGATTTTGCACCCATAAAAGCCGAAGCCTTTTATGGGTCAACGCCTGCCAATAACATCAATCCTGCTTTACACACGCTGAATGACTGCCACTGTTTCGGGTGATCAATTCGCCCAGCTACTCCGCGATAAGGTGCCCTTCATTGATGTGCGCGCCGAGGTAGAGTTTACCAAAGGCAGCGTGCCCGGTGCGGTAAACATGCCGATCCTGAATACAGCAGAGCGCCACGAAGTTGGCACTGTTTATAAAACGCAGGGCCAGGCCAGTGCCATCCGGATGGGGCACGAACTGGTTAGTGGTGATTTGCGCGAGCAGCGCACAGAAGCCTGGTGCAACTTTGCGCGCGATAACCCCAACACCTGTGTTTTTTGTTGGCGTGGCGGCATGCGCTCCAACCTTGCTGTGCAGTGGATGCACCAGGCTGGCTGCATAACACCAGTAATTGAGGGCGGCTTTAAAGCGTTGCGGCGCTTTTTAATGCAGACAATAGAAGAGGCTGCCACCAAGCCGATGTTGAGATTGGGTGGTAGAACCGGCTCAGACAAAACCGGCTTATTACAAACCCTGCCCAACGGTATTGATCTTGAAGGTCACGCTAACCATCGCGGTTCCAGCTTCGGGCGGCGCGCAACCGAAGTGCCAACGCAAATTGATTTCGAGCATAGCCTGGCGGTTGATTTGCTTGACTTCTTACACAATCAGACTCATACACAGAATCGGCTTGTCGTTGAAGACGAAAGCGCCCGCATTGGTGCGGTGGGTGTTCCACCGACTTTCTTCCAGGCCATGCGCCGCTCGCCGCTGGTGGTTATCGACAGGCCACTTGCCGAGCGGGTAGAAGTGATTCGCAGGCTGTATGTAGAAAATCTCTTGCAGGAATATATCGCGCTGGGTGGCGACCAGCCGCAGCGTGCGTTTGCACAACATTTGCAAAGCGCAATGCAGCGTATTAGCAAGCGTTTGGGCGGAGCGCGCTATAAACGATTATCAAAGCTTCTGAATGCCGCCCTGGCCAGCGGCAACAGCGAAGATCACAACGGCTGGATAGAACCGCTGCTTACCGACTATTACGACCCATTGTATGACTACCAACTGCAGAAAACTCGCCCGCAAATTGTTTTTCAGGGAGGTTATCATGAGGTGGCGGATTGGCTCCCAGTTAACTAGCATGCAAACATCTGTTATGTGGCATGTAAAAAATGCGCAGCATGCGAAACCAAAGCGGACCAGAGGATACAGAATTTATGTTGAGTGAAATATTTACCCCGTCAAAATCTCAGGCCAAGTTGACACTCGCGTTTATTATCGCGCTGTTTGCGAATACTTCGGTACTAGCGACTGTGTCAGACAAGCATAAACGCGTAGTACATTTTACCTATAGTACAGAAATAGGCCCGATCGAAACGAATAGTGGCCCGGTGCATGTTTTTATACCGCTGCCGGTAAAAAACGAACAGCAAAATGTGCTGGAAGAAAAAATAAGTGCATCTATTCCCGGTGAGGTTGAAGTTGAAGATGCCTACGGAAACCGATATTGGCATGGCTATCTGGAAGCTGCTAACCAGTTACCTATCAGAATTTCTGTGGATGTTACTGTGGAGCGCGCCGGGGCCGAGCTGGCGGAACCCGTTGCAAGCACTGCGCTGGGCTTGCAAGAGCGCAACGCATTTAAACAATACCTAAAGCCCAATAACCTGGTTTTGGTCGGCGCACCGATTCTAGATCCCATTCGTGCTGAAATTCATCAGCGAGTAAACAGCGATGACCCTGCGCGCATTGCCCGCGGTATTTATGACTGGGTGGTAGAAAATGTTGAATACAAAAAAGTAGGAAATGGCTGGGGTAATGGCGATACCTACTGGGCATGCACTGAGCGCTACGGTAATTGCACCGATTTCCACGCGCTGTTTATTTCACTGGCGCGCAGTGAGGGTATCCCGGCTCGTTTTGAAATAGGCTTCCCGTTGCCCGACGATCGGCCCGCAGGCCAGGTGGGCGGCTACCACTGTTGGGTGCAATTCTACCTACCCGAAACGGGTTGGTTCCCCATTGACGCCAGCGAGGCCTTCAAACATCCCGAATTAAAAGAGTACTTTTACGGCGCGCATCCTACTAACCGTATTCACTTTTCTACTGGCCGCGATCTGACCCTGGGTGAAGCGCAACAGGCACAGCCCCTGAACTATTTTATTTACCCACATGTTGAGGTGGGCGGTAAGCCGTACACGGGCACCATCAGCAAGCGGTTTTCCTATCGAGCGCCGGGTGATCCCGCTAGCGTTGCGGTTGGGAAAGCCGCGCCCAAGTGAGATTTCCAGCCGCTTGCAGCTATATATTAGGGGCCATCACGGCCCTATAATGCCGCAATGAGTGTACGCCTTACCGAATATAGCCACGGCGCCGGATGCGGCTGCAAAATCGCACCGGCCGTATTAAAACAAATTCTCTCCAGTGAAACCGCACCGTTTCATCACCCGCAATTATTGGTGGGCAATGAAACCAGCGACGATGCCGCCGTTTTCGATTTAGGTAACGGCACCTCGATTATCAGCACCACCGATTTTTTCATGCCTATCGTGGATGATGCGTTCACCTTCGGGCGCATCTCCGCCACCAACGCGATTAGCGATATCTATGCCATGGGCGGCAAGCCTATTATGGCGATCGCTATTCTTGGTTGGCCGCTCGACAAACTTTCCCCCGAAGTAGCGCAGCAAGTGATTGCCGGTGGCAGGCAGGCTTGCAGTGATGCCGGCATCAGCCTTGCGGGCGGCCACAGTATTGATAGCCCCGAGCCGATTTTTGGCCTGGCGGTAACCGGCGCAATAAATACCGAACGGGTATTGCGCAACTCCACCGCAACCGAGAGTTGCCAGCTGTTTCTAACCAAGCCATTGGGCGTGGGTATTGTTGCCACCGCGCAAAAAAAGAAAATGCTTGAAGCGCAAGACGCCGGCCTTGCCGAAAACTATATGTGCCGTCTAAATAGCGTGGGCAATGCCTTTTCCGAACTTGATGGCGTGCGCGCTATGACCGACGTTACCGGCTTTGGTTTATTTGGCCATTTGCTGGAAATTTGTCGCGGTAGTGAACTCTCGGCCAGGCTAGATTTCGATAAGCTGCCATTAATTCCCGAGGCGGAAAAATATCGCCTGAAGGGTTCAATACCCGGCGGCACGCTGCGCAATTTCGACAGCTACGGCGAGCATCTGCCCGAGTTATCGGAAAAGCAATTACATTACGGTTGTGATCCGCAAACTAGCGGAGGCTTGCTGGTGGCTGTAGAGCCTGGCGCAGTTGATGAATTTCTATCTTGCGCGGCAAGCAATGGTTTGCAGCTTAATAGCTTTGGAGAAATGCTTGCGAAGCACGATGACCATTTACTTTTGAGCTTTGCTTAAAAGTAAGCGGCCCCAATCGGCTCCCTAGGCACAAGCCATGTTCAAACGCGCTGCTAAAACCCTCTACGATGCGGTAATTAATCCGCCCGCCGACGAAGAGCTCAAAGAAAGCTGGAAAAAATCTGGCGTGAGTTTGCCGGTGTTATGGCTGGTGGGCAAAACCGGTGCCGGCAAAAGTTCGGTTATCCAAAAGCTCACAGGTTACGACGAAGTTGAAGTGGGCAATGGCTTCAGGCCCTGCACGCAAACCGCGGCGGTGTTCGATTACCCGCAACAACAAGCTATTCTGCGGTTTCTCGATACCAAGGGCCTGGGTGAAGTGGGTTACGACCCGGCCGAGGATTTAAAGCTGCTGGGCAAGCAAAGCCATGCGTTAATTGTGCTGGCCCGGGTTAGCGACAACGAACAAAGCCAAATCACGCAGGCCCTGCGGGCAATTCGCAAATCGGCGCGTCATATTAAGCCCGAGTCGGTACTGATAGTGCACAGTTGCCTGCACCAGGTGCCCAACGATTCAGATCGCCAGCGCGCAATCCAGTCCAACCAGCAAAGCTTCGAACAAGCCTGGGGCAAGCCACTGGATTATTGCGAAATAGACTTTACCGATCCGGCCGATGGCCTGGCGCCGCACGATCGCGGTATCGACGAGCTGCGCGCTGCGCTGGCTGATAAATTACCTTCTGTGCAACTGTGGCTACACCAGCAGCGACACGACGATGCCGAATCAAAAAATTTCGAGCGCTTGCAGCCGCAGGTGTTGTGGTATGCAGGCACCGCAGGCTTAAGCGATGCCATTCCGCTGGCCGGGCTGGTTACCGTGCCGGCAACGCAGGGCAAGATGTTGCACAGCCTGGCGCAACAGTACGACCTGCAATGGGACAGGCGCAGCATCACCGAATTTATTGGTGTGCTGGGTACCGGCTTTGCCATTTCGTATCTGGGCAGCCTGGGCGGCAGGCAGCTGGCCAAGCTGGTGCCCGCGCTTGGCCAAACCGTGGGCAGCGCAACCGCCGCAACGGTAAGTTTTGTTAGTACCTATGCAATAGGGCGTGCCGCTTGTGTGTACCTGTACAAACGTAGTGTGGGTGAATCAATCGATAAAGCCGACATCCAGGCCAAATATAAAGCCGCGCTAAAAGAAGGCGGCGAGGCGCGCAAGGCCGTTCTTAAAAACGGCCCGCTCAAAGACAAGCGAGCTAAAAACGATTCTAAAAAAGACGCGGCAACGGAAAGCAACAGCGTTGTGGAAAACCCTAATGAGTAATTATTTTCGGCGCATGTTCACACACAAGACCGCGCAGTTTTATGGCTTGTTGAGCGTGCTGGTCGTGCTGCCGGTGTTATTCCTGGCCGGGCTCGGCCTGCTGTATGTGTGGCAGCAGGGCTGGAGCCTTGAGTTTATGCTAGTGGTATTCGCGTTTGCCGTGGTGCTAATAATTGCCGCGCGGGTGTTTCGCCCTGCCGAACCTGAAATGGGCGAGCTGGTTGAAAGCTTGGCGCCGAAACCGGATTGGTCTGCGCGCGACCAGCA